>MGXW01000046.1 GCA_001801495.1 Gammaproteobacteria bacterium RIFCSPHIGHO2_12_FULL_37_34 | reverse complement strand
AAGTAATAGCGCAAATATTCAGGATGTAAATGATGGAGATAGGTTCGTGCTTTAATAAATGTTCCGCGCGATTTTGACATTTTTTGCCCATCAATAGTTAAAAAACCATTGGCAAAAATGGCAGTGGGCGTACGAAAATCCGCGCCATGGAGAATCGCTGGCCAAAAAAGAGCGTGAAAGTAAATAATATCTTTACCAATAAAATGATAAAGTTCAATGGAGCTATTAGGATTCCAGTAGTCATCAAAGTTAATATTTTTTTTGTTGCATAGATTTTTGAAGCTCGCCATGTAACCAATAGGCGCATCTAGCCAAACATAAAAATATTTGTCTTTTTCTCCTGGAATAATAAATCCGAAATAAGGAGCATCACGTGAGATGTCCCATTCCCGCAAGCCAATTGTAAACCATTCATCTAATTTATTAGTTACTTCTGCTTGTAGATGGCCATGATGAGTCCACGATTTTAAAAAACTTTCATAATGTTGTAATTTAAAAAAATAATGTTCAGATTCTTTTTCTATAGGTTTACTACCTGATAAAATGGAGTAATAGTTTTTTAATTCTGTTGGCGTGTAAGTTCCACCGCACGCTTCGCAATTATCACCATATTGATCTTTTGCAGCGCAGTGTGGACATTCGCCTTTTATATAACGATCAGGTAAAAATATTTTTTTTTCAGGATCAAACAATTGTTTAATGGTGCGTTTGCTAATATTTCCTTTAGCCAAATGTCGTTTAAATATGGTTTCTACAATTTCACGATTTTCTTCAGAGTGTGTTGTGTAGTAGTTGTCAAACTCAATCATAAAATCTTCAAAATCTTGTTTCTGTTCCGAATGAATTTGCCTGATGAGGTCTTCTGGAGTGATGCCCATTTTTTCAGCTTGAATCATAATTGGTGTGCCATGGCTATCGCTACCACCAACATACAGACAATCATGCCCTAGCATTTTTTGTAATCGAACCCATATGTCAGCTTGAATATAGCCTACCATGTGTCCTAAATGCAGTGGACCATTTGCATAGGGCAGGGCACTGGTTACTAAGATTTTTCGTTTTGTTGTCATAAGAGATAGCCTATGAGCCTTTCATAAAAAGTGCTACAGTATAGCAAATTTTCCTTAGTTTTAGAGAGTATAACGTGCGTCAAGAGATAGAAGCAAAACTTTTACAGTATCACGATCCTTATTTGGATATGGATTTGCTTACTGCGCGCGCTATTCAGCATATTGAAGTTACAGTAGATAAAATCACGATTGACATAAAATTAGGCTATCCTTTTGCTAGTATAAAAGAGGATATGCTTGCTGCTTTAACGGCTTTACTAAAACCAATAGCGCAAGGTAGAACAATAGATATTAAACTATCATTACAGATCGATGCGCATGTGGGCAAGTTAGGCATGTCTCGCCTTGCTAATGTAAAAAATATCATTGCAGTAGGTTCTGGTAAAGGTGGTGTGGGTAAATCTTTGGTAGCTGTCAATCTTGCTCTTACGCTTGCAAAGGAAGGTGCAGAAGTTGGTTTATTAGATGCTGATATTTATGGTCCAAGCCAACCAGCCATGTTAGGAGTGGTTGCTGAGCGACCAGTATTTCATGAGAAATCACTCTTACCGATTAAACGACACGGTATTCAATCGATGTCTATCGGTTATCTTATTGATCAGGAAACCCCCATGGTGTGGCGTGGACCCATGCTTGGTAAAGCATTACAGCAATTATTGCAAGATACCCGCTGGGAGGCATTGGATTATTTAATTGTTGATTTACCGCCTGGCACGGGCGATATTCAATTAACCCTATGCCAAAAAATTCCTGTTAGTTGTGCTGTGATTGTTACCACTCCTCAAGACCTTGCTTTATTAGATGTGCGGCGTGCATGCGAAATGTTTAACAAGCTTCATGTGCCATTATTAGGCGTCATTGAAAATATGAGTAGTTATCATTGCTCACAATGCGGACATGAAGAAGCCATTTTTGGTACAGGAGGAGGTAGAAAATTAGCGCAAGAATATGCATTGTCTTTTTTGGGGTCTATTCCTTTAGCGAGTTCAATACGAGAAACAACCGATCAAGGTCGACCACCAGTTGTAACAGAACCTGATCACCAATATGCAAAATTGTTTGATCAGATAGCGCGAAAAGCAGCTGCAACACTTGCTTTGCAACCAAAAGATTACTCGGCAAAATTCCCGAAAATAGTGGTGAGGGGGTAGAGGAATGAGTATTAAATCTGATAAATGGATTCGTAAAATGGCGCAAACTTATCACATGATCGTGCCATTTGAATACAATCAAGTGCGTCATAATGGTGTAGATAAAATCGTGTCGCATGGTACGTCGAGTTATGGTTATGATGTGCGTTGTTCGGATGAATTTAAAATTTTTACTAACATTAATTCTGCTATTGTAGATCCTAAAAATTTTGCTCCACAAAGTTTTGTCGATGTGAAATCAGATGTTTGTATTATTCCTCCCAATTCATTTGCCTTAGCACGCAGCGTGGAATATTTTCGTATTCCTCGAAGTGTGATCGTTATTTGTTTAGGGAAATCTACTTATGCGCGTTGCGGTATCATTGTGAATGTGACACCACTTGAGCCAGAATGGGAAGGTCATATCACCCTAGAATTTTCTAATACCACACCGCTCCCTGCAAAAATTTATGCTCATGAAGGTGTAGCGCAGCTGCTTTTTCTTGAGTCTGATGAAGAATGTGAAACTTCTTATAAAGATCGCAAAGGGAAATATCAGGGGCAAACAGGTGTAACATTACCAATTACTTAAGTTTGTAGCTGGTACTTCTGCCGCGAGCCTCATCTTTTATCAAAATATGACGTTCTAATAAGTCATTAATATCTCTTAAAGCAGTGTCTTGCGAACACTTTGTTAGTTTTGCCCATTTAGATGAAGTAAGTTTTCCATAAAATCCATCTAACAAGCGATTGAGGATGGAGCGTTGTCGTTCATTGAATGATTCCCCAGTATGAATTGTCCAAAACCGTGCCTTGATGAGTATGTTTTGAAGCATCTTATCAGATGTAGATATCGCATGTTTTAAACAATTCAGAAACCACTCGATCCAGGCTGTGATATCTACCGATCCCTTTTGGCAGTGTTCAAGCACATGATAATAAGCATTGCGTTCACGTTGTATTTGCGATGACATGCTATAAAAACGTTGTTTGCTTTGTTCTGAGCGTGCCAATAGCATATCGGAAATTGCACGAGCAATGCGTCCATTACCATCATCGAATGGGTGAATCGTAACAAACCAAAAATGTGCTAAAGCTGATTGAATGACTAGATCTATTTTAGATGGAGTATTAAACCACTTAATGAATGCAGCCATTTCTTTTTTTAGCCTATCATAGGTTGGAGCTTCAAAATGTATTTTCTCTCGTCCGATGGGTCCAGATACCACTTGCATGATGCTGCTCTCTTTCGTGCGCCATCTACCAACAGCAATACGTTGGATACCACTTTTACCAGCAGGAAACAAAGCTGTATGCCATCTAAATAGGCGATCTTTTGTTATTGGTGCATCAAAATGACGGGTGGCATCAAGCATGATTTCTACAACGCCTTCTACACGACGATCAGTTTGTGTGATGGCGCCAATATCAAGGCCTAGCCGTTTAGCAATAGAAGAACGTACTTGCTCGGTATTGAGCATTTCGCCTTCAATTTCGCTTGTTTTCAGTACGTCTTGTGTTAATGTTTGTAGTGTGGCTTCTTCGCGTAATTGAAATCCAAGCGTACTCATTTGTCCTAGCAATCGCCCTTGTAGGTAACGTATCTCCGCAAGAAGATCCGCTATAATCGCCTGATCCCATATGAAGTTTGGCCACTCTTTGCGCTGATGGATATACATATAATCTTCGCTTATTATAAGGAGATTATAAACCTTATTCACCGCATAAACAAGATTATTCGCCGCATATTACGCGGAGATTATGAAGGTAGCTGAAGAAAAGTAATGCAAGAGGGCTTGCTTATTCTGTCTCGTCTTCCATTTCTTCTTGTGTCATAGGTTCGATAGGAATATGACGATTCGCATTGACCTTATCACGCAATTCTTTGCCAGGTTTAAAGTGAACAGCGTATTTCGGATTGGTGACTAGCTTCTCCCCGGTTTTAGGATTGTGCGCACGACGTGGTGGACGAAAATGCAAATTAAAGCTACCAAATCCGCGTATCTCGATGCGACCACCTTGACTTAAGGTGTTGCTCATATGTTCAATAATATGATTAACAGCTAAAGCAATATCTTTTTCAGGTAGGTGAGGAAAATGTTTGCCGAGTTCACTGATCAATTGTGATTTGATTAACATATCCGTTTAGCGTTAGCCTCCGTAACTATTAAGTTAACGTCCTATTGACTATAACCCAATACATAAGTAAGTCAAGCATTATACGATCTTTTTTTGTTACTGATCAATATATTAGCAATTGTTTTGTCAATGAAGTAAGCTTGGATAATAGGATGTTTTTGTTTAAAGTGAGCATACTCATCTAGACTCATTACAACGAAAATACGTTGATTACTATTCCAACGTTGCCAAAAGTCGGCATCATTTATCATCCACTGTTTGGTGTGTTGATAGCGCATACCAAAACTTAGTTCATTTTGCCAATTTAAAATACTTACTCGTTGTTTAAGGTAAAACGGTAAATCTTGGAAATATTGATTATAAGTAATGACTTCATCATGAGCCTGTAATAATGGTTTTAAAGTAAAAGCGAGCGGTTGAATCGTGCGGGTATCTATGGCAGGCGTTGCAGCAAGTAGGATTAATAAAAATAACCACATTGTTACAAGGATAGTAATAAATGATAGTGTCACTTGGGAGTGTTGTATCCATAAATAAGAAACAACACTGCCGATTACTAATAAAGCTCCGGCAATATTAAGATAGAGAGCAGCCATTGTTGGATAAGGTAGTACGATGTGTTTTGTATACCAATAAAATAAACAAGCAATAGCGATTGAGAAAAAAATTAAAAAAATATATCCGATTTTAATACCCCGCCGATGTGTGTGATGATGGACAAGATAGCGTGCTACTAAAATAGCTAAAGGTGGGAAGAGGGGCAAAATATAAGGAATTAATTTTGATTTAGAGAAAGAAAAAAAAAGAAAAATGCTGGTTGCCCATACTAAGAAAAATATTGCTGTTGAATGATGCTGCATGCGCCATGAAGATAGACAAGTTGTAATAGTTTGTGGCAGAAATACTACCCAAGGAAAAAAACCGATGATTAAAATAGGAATAAAATACCAAACAGGTTGATAATGTCCGACGGTTGTTGTGATGTAACGTAAAATATGTTGTTCAATAAAATAAAAATGAAAAAATTCTGGATTATACCATTGTACGAGTGCATGCCAGGGGATAGTAATCAGGAGAAAAATCGCGATGCAAGAAAGAAGAGGCAACTGTTTTATCGCGCGCCATTTGCGGATGAAGGTGAGTGAGAGGCCGATCACCATAAGCGGAAAAATAATGCCAATTAAGCCTTTGGTTAATACGGCGAGTGCAGAACAAGCGGCAGCGATGAACAAATAGTTGTTGCGTTTGTCAGCCGATAATTCTTGGTATCCAAGCAGAAAGGTGTAAAGGCAGGTTGTAATAAAAAAAGTGACAGTTAAATCTAAGCTGATCATATGAGCCATTACAAAGTACAAACTGCTTGTACCTAAAATAAGAGCGGCACATAATCCAGTGGCACGATCGTAACATTTAGAGGCAATCCAATAAGTAAACAAACAACCCAATAAAGCTAGTAAGGCATTGACACCACGAATTGACCAAAGATTGAGCCCATTCAAATAAACTGCTAGTGAACCTAACCAATAGAATAAATTGGGTTTTTCAAAATATTTAATCCCATTTAAATAAGGGGTGATATAGTTGCCTGAATTTACCATTTCGCGGATAATTTCAGCGTATCGGCCTTCATCGGGCACGAATAATGGACGAGTACCGAGCAGGATAAAAAATAGACAACCAAGGCTGATGCTTAAGAAGAGAATGTCAATGAAGCAAGAATAAGTTTGTTGATATGCATTTAACTTGGTCATTTGTCGTTTTAAAACAAGATGATAAATATGTGATGTTATCATTGCTTCTCGTAGCAGGCCATAAGGAAGTGATAAAATAATATAATTAGGCTGGTTTGATTAAAATTGGCTGGCAAACAACGTAAATCCAGGATTCATGTTTTATGAAAAAGTTGTTAGTGGTGATTGTTCTCATCTGTTTCCCTTTTCATTTAGCCTTAGCAGTTAAAGTTTCTAGCCTTTATCAGGCTGAAATTGCAGTTGCTTCACAAGCAAGTGATGAACGTGAGCAGGCTATTAAAGATGGTTTTCTTCAAGTTTTAATGAAAGTGAGTGGTCATGCACAAATTGAAAAGAATCCATTGATCCATTCAAACTTAAAAAGAGCGGAGTATTACGTACAAGAATTTAGTTATCAAATTCCTTCTACTTCAGCATCGCAATATTTATTGCAGATTCATTATAATATTAATGATGTGAATAGACTATTAAAACGAGCAGGTATTTCTTCTTGGGGTCAGAATAGGCCTTTAATTCTTGTGTGGCTTGCTTTTACTGATAAAGAAGATACGAGGGAGATTATTGGTAATGAAGAATCAACGATGAATATATTAGATTACATGAAGCAGCAAGCTAAAAATACTGGTTTACCATTTATTTTCCCGATGATGGATGTTGAAGATATGAATCGTATTTCTGTTGATAACGTGATTGAAAAATCATTACCTATACTAAAGGATGTCAGTAAACGATATGCACCTGATGCTTTATTAATCGGTCATTTACAGCAACATGATGATGGTTTTGAAAGTGAATGGCAATTCGTTTTAAACGGTGAGCAGTGGGATTGGTCCATTTCTGGAATAACAGCTAAACATATTATTTCATCTGTTATTTCAGAAGTAGGACAAACGTTATCCAAACGATACACTGTTAAAGTGGTTGATCATGCCTCACCCATATGGTTAAAGTTAGAAGTAACGAATATTACACAGCGGGATGATTTAGTTCAGTTGATACACTATCTCAAGCAGCTGACACCTGTTTCGCAGGTGCAGCTTTTGCAAGTATCGGGTAATAGTGTTAAATTGTCTGTATTAATTCAGGGTTCATTGGTTACGTTTCAACAACATGCGAGTATTGGTAAGCGACTCATTCCAAGCTCATCTGAAAGCAGTGGAAACCAGTTGGTTTACGAATGGGCACATTAGGGTAGGGATATACATGAACTTGTCTGCCCAATTAACCTTAGGTTTAAGTTTAAAAGATGAAGCTACTTTCGATAATTTTTATCTTGGAAAAAACGCAGAAATTGTGATTGAACTAAAAAAACTCGTCAAAAAACAAGGCGAACGAATCATTTTTTTATGTGGTGGTCGGGGGCAGGGATGTAGTCATCTTCTACAAGCTGCGTGTCATGATGCATCTCAGCAACAGTTGAGTTCTGTCTATTTACCGCTTGCCAATTTATTAACACTTTCTCCAGAAATATTAGATGGGCTAGAAACGTTATCATTAATTTGCTTGGATGATTTAGATGTGATTGCTCACCACAACGAATGGGAAGAAGCAGTTTTTCACTTATTTAATCGTACCTATGATTCTGGAGGCAGCATCCTATTCGCAGCGCATACATTACCGAAATCGATACATCTTCATTTGCCAGATTTAGTATCACGATTGACGTGGGGAATTGTTTATCCACTACAACCATTGACAGATGCAGAAAAACTAGCTGCATTGATTATGCGCGCACATCGTCGTGGTATGGGGTTAACGGAGGAAGTAGGAAAATATATTTTAACACATTGTCCACGACATATGAATACGTTGTTCGCTGCGCTAGAAGCTTTAGATAAAGCATCTTTAGCTGCACAGCGACGATTAACGATACCATTTATTAAAGAAGTTTTGCAGATATAAACCAGTTTCAGGGAGTATACATGATGGCAATTAAAGCAATTAATGCGCGTGAAATCTTGGATTCTCGTGGTTATCCAACAGTGGAAGCAGATGTGATTTTAACAACAGGTGAAATTGGTCGTGCAGCAGTGCCTTCAGGCGCATCGATTGGATCACGTGAAGCATTAGAACTACGCGATACCTCGTCTAAACGTTATTTTGGTAAAGGCGTACAGCAAGCCTTACATTATATTCGTCATGAATTATCTCAAGCTTTAAAGGGTTTTGATGTTATAAAACAACAAGAATTAGACGATACCATGCGCGTTTTAGATGGTACACGCAATAAAGAAAAATTCGGAGCAAATGCATTATTAGCTGTCTCATTGGCTGCTGCTAAAGCAGCTGCTAGCTACTTGAAACAACCTTT
Organism: Gammaproteobacteria bacterium RIFCSPHIGHO2_12_FULL_37_34; assembly: GCA_001801495.1. Taxonomy (GTDB): domain Bacteria; phylum Pseudomonadota; class Gammaproteobacteria; order DSM-16500; family DSM-16500; genus Aquicella. The sequence continues at coordinate 18,780 of MGXW01000046.1, read as the reverse complement.
ATATGATTATATTGGCAAGCAAACTCATTATTTGTTACCTATTCCCATGATGAATATTATCAATGGTGGTCGGCATGCAGATAATAATTTAGATTTTCAAGAATTTATGATTTTACCGATTGGTGCGCCATCATTTGCAGAAGCATTGCGTGCGGGCGCTGAAGTTTTTCATCACTTAAAACAATTATTAAAAGCTAAACATTACCATACCAATGTGGGAGATGAAGGTGGCTTTGCTCCTGATTTACCGAATCAGGAAGCAGCAATTGAGTTCATATTATCTGCCATTATTCAAGCTGGTTATCAACCACAAAAAGATATTTGTTTGGGTTTAGATATAGCAAGTAATGAATTGTATCGTGATGGACATTATCACTTGGTTGGTGAAAAACGCATATTGACTGCAGATGAACTGGTTCATTATCTAGAAAAACTTGTTACACATTATCCTATTATTAGCATAGAAGATGGTATGGCTGAACAAGATTGGGAAGGATGGAAAAAATTAACAGATCGTTTAGGTAACAAAATTCAACTGGTAGGTGATGATTTGTTTGTTACTAATACGGAGCTTTTGCAACAAGGCATCACTCAACATGTAGCGAATGCCATTTTAATCAAGCTGAATCAAATTGGGACATTAACCGAAACATTAGCTGCTATTCATCTTGCAAAACGAGCACATTATAACACGGTTATTTCTCATCGTTCAGGAGAGACAGAAGATACGACAATTGCTGATCTTGCTGTTGCGACCAATGCGGGTCAAATCAAAACAGGATCACTTTGTCGTAGTGATCGAGTAGCAAAGTATAATCAATTATTGCGTATTGAAGAAGAATTGGGAGCACGAGGCAGCTATGCCAAATTTATCTTCCCCTCGCCTATGCTTAAAGTTGGTAATGGGCCATGACCAATGTTCGGTTGTATGTATTCATGTTGTTATTGATATTGTTATTGATTTTTTTTCAGTATCACTTATGGTTCGAGTCAGGTGGTATGCGTGATTTGTTATACACTAAAAAAAAGCTAACGCAACAACTTGCTATTAATGATCAGTTAAAACTGCATAATGAAAAATTGTTATTACAAATAAAACGCATGCAAAACAGCCAAGATGCAGCTGAATCACGAGCACGTAATGAATTGGGCATGATTAAAAAAGACGAAATATTTTATCAAGTTGTCAGGGCTTCTTGATCTGAAAGGGTTGATATGAAAATTTTAATTAGTAATGATGATGGGGTGCATGCACCGGGTTTAACACATCTTGCAAACATGTTAGGTAAAATTGCCGATGTGACTGTTGTTGCTCCGGACCGCAATCGAAGCGGTGTGAGTAACTCTCTTAGTTTGGAGCATCCCTTACGAGTGGTGACTGCAAGCAATGGCTTTTATAGTGTCAATGGCACACCAACAGATTGTGTTCACCTTGCTGTTACTGGTTTGTTAAAAGATATCCCTGATATGGTGGTTTCAGGTATTAATGAAGGATCTAATCTTAGTGATGATGTATTGTATTCAGGAACAGTGGCGGCCGCAACGGAAGGCCGTTTTCTTGGATTACCATCCATCGCGGTTTCATTAGCAGGACCTCGTTGTCATCACTACGATACGGCTGCACAAATCGCAAAAATTCTTGTTGAGCGTTTACGTGAAACGCCGTTAACGTTTGATACGATTTTAAATGTTAATGTGCCAGATTTGCCATTTACTGAATTACACGGAATACAAGTAACCCGGTTGGGTACACGCCATAAAGCAGAACCTACGATTAAAGCAATCGATCCTCGTGGTAGAAAAATCTATTGGATTGGCCAACCGGGGCCAGAGCAAGATGCAGGACCTGGGACTGATTTTTATGCAGTAAATTCGGGCTATGTTTCTGTTACACCCTTACAGCTTGATTTAACTCATTATAAAGTTTTAGATGAATTATCAGGTTGGGTGCAATCCTTACAGGTAGGATGAATTTTGGTATAATAAGATGTTAGGCATTTACTATGGTGAAGCGTTGTAAAAAAAGGCAACATACTTTACGCAAAACGCATAGTGAGGGCATACTATCTGTGAAAGATAAAGATGAATCATTAGATGTTGAGATGATCGATAAAGATGAAGGTAGTATACCTCAACGTGCAGGTAAAAAAATTCCTGTATCTAAATATTCTAGTAACAAAACAAACGAATCAGATACTCATACAGTATTTGATTCGACTCAAATGTATCTCAAAGAAATTGGTTTTTCGCCACTTTTATCAGCAGAAGAAGAAGTTTATTATGGAAGGTTAGCGTTAAAAGGTGATGAAGCTGCGCGACGCAAAATGATAGAGAGCAATCTACGGTTGGTCGTGAAAATAGCGCGCAAGTATTATAGTCGTGGGTTAGAATTTTCGGATTTAATAGAGGAAGGTAATTTAGGTTTATTACGCGCAGTAGAAAAATTTGATCCAGAACGTGGTTTCCGATTTTCAACCTATGCCACATGGTGGATTCGACAAACCATCGAACGTGCCATTATGAATCAAACGCGCACGATACGTTTGCCGATTCACATATTAAGAGAACTAAATCTTTATTTAAGAACCGCACGCGAATTAATGAAAAAGCAATCACATGAACCTACTTATAATGAAATTGCAAAAGCTTTAGACCGATCCATTGATGATGTGAAACAAATGATGGAATTAAATGAACACGTTATTTCATTGGATACCCAAGTGGTTGGTGAGAATGCTACACAAAAGCCGCTTATCGAAATTATCGCAGATAAAAATGCACTGGATCCAGCCGAATTGTTAGTTAATCAATATACACATGATAGTTTAGAAGAATGTTTATTAGAGCTAAATGAAAAACACCGTGAAGTATTATGTCGCCGTTTTGGCTTGGGTGGATATGATAGGCAAACTTTAGAAGAAGTAGGACAAGCAGTAGGGTTAACACGCGAGCGTGTACGACAAATTCAAATGCATGCTTTAAAAACATTGCGTGAGATTTTAGAAAAACGTGGGTTAGAAGGGGATGGTTTATAACTATCCTTCCAACGCTTCTCCCAACTATCAGAGATTATGCAATCTCAAATGTTGTTTTTAATTTCTTAGCAACGGCCGTGTTTTTCAATTTGACATACAGGGGTAATCCCTTTTGATAAGGAGGATAATCCTCTCCTTGAATTAAGGGTTGCAAATAATCTCTACCCGCTTCAGTGATACCGAAGCCATCTGCAGTAATAAATTCTCTTGGCATTTTTTTTTCTACATTAGCAACTTTTTCTAATGGTGCCTCCCCAATCGTCCAGCGATAATTATTTCCTTTTTCACGCACAATAATTGGCATCACTGCGTTTTTACCAGCAAGCGCCATCTCTACAGCTGCTTTACCCAAAGCATAAGCCTGTTCAACATCTGTTTTTGAGGCAATGTGACGTGCAGAGCGTTGTAAATAATCAGCAAGTGCCCAATGATATTTATACCCTAAATTTTCTTTGATTAGTTTTGCGATGACAGGAGCCACACCGCCTAGCTGTTTATGCCCAAATGCATCGACTAAACCAGACTCAGAAATAAAAGTACCATCTGGATTTTTAACTCCTTCTGATACAACAATAGAACAGTGATCGTAGTTATTTACACATTCTTTAACACGTTTTAAAAAATGCTCTGTATGAAATGGAATTTCTGGAAAAAGGATAATATGTGGGGAATCACCTTCTTTTTCAGCTGCTAAACCGCCTGCCGCAGCAATCCAGCCGGCGTGTCTTCCCATGACTTCCAAAATAAATACTTTTGTAGAGGTAAGCGACATAGAAGCCACATCCATTCCTGCTTCACGTATAGAGACCGCAACGTATTTTGCAACCGAACCAAATCCTGGAGAATTATCGGTGCAGGGTAGATCATTATCGATGGTTTTGGGAATGCCGATACAAGTTATAGGGTAATTTAGTTCCCGGCTAATTTGGGATACTTTATAGGCTGTATCTTGAGAATCCCCGCCACCGTTATAAAAAAAATAACGAATACGATGCGCAGAGAATACTTCTACTAAACGTTCATATTGTTTACGATGTTTATCAATGGTTCCTAATTTATGCCGACAAGAGCCAAAAGCACCTGCAGGCGTATACCGTAATGCTGCAATATCGGCATCTGATTCTAAACCAGTGTCGATTAAATCTTCTGTTAAGGCACCGATAATGCCATTGCGTGCGGCATAGAGTTTACCTATTTTAGCGATATTTTTTCTAGCTATTTCGATTACCCCACAGGCTGTTGCATTAATGACCGCAGTTACACCGCCTGATTGAGCATATAAAGCATTAGATTGTTCCATATGAATTGCTCCAGAGAAGATGGTATGGGCAGAACTATAAGCAAGCTAGAGGGTATTTTCAAGAAGATATAAAAAATTCCCGTATTAAATGGGAGGATTTAATACGGGAACAATTGACTCATACGTCCTTTCTCAAGGAGACACTCTTCAACACTTATAATTTCTTAATCTGGTTCACATTTCTGATTACTGCATATTGTTGAATATTTTTAAAGAACAATGATCGTTGTAATTCTTGAATCTGTTGTGCGCTTGCCAGAATAAAATTCGAACCTAGCCTATTAGCTAATTGTAACACTTCGGTACGAATTTTACCTGAGATTAACCATTGATCTTTTTGTGCTACTCCTAAACGTCGGCCTATCTCGTGTAACGTGCGCTTGGCTTCATCATAATATCGCTCAATGAGTAATCCCATTGAAGTAATATTAAAATAACAAGTAGGTAAACGTGGAATAACGTGAACAAGTGTTAATTTGATATTAATTCGTGGCGCGTATTCTGAATTAAATGATTGTTTTATTTTTGTAATTTCTTCATCAGTGATTGCATTAGTAACAATTAATACCTGCTTTTTCATATCCATGGCTGCTTTCTCCTAACTTGCCTAAATCATTTGAGGGGGATTCTGATCATCGCACTAATGAACGATAATAAAAATTAGGAGAACACTTTAAGAGCGTACTTGAATATCCTTATTTAATTGAGGGTAACTCCCATCAGGAAATGGCTAGTTTGTTTAGGATATATCCTTATAAAGCAAATATGAATCATTCTTCCTCAATAACCGCTTCTTCTCGAATGCTATTTGTTAATACAAGTTTGACAAGCTCTGGTACCGATTTGACACCCATTTTTTTCATGACTGAAGCACGATGAGCTTCAACTGTTTTCAATGAAATTTTTAATTCAGCAGAAATCACTTTATTCGGTTTACCCGCTACAATGCCTTGTAAAACTTGTACTTCACGCGGGGAGAGAATAGCAAATTTAGCTTTAGCCTGAGCGGATTCTTGGCGCTTTTCACGATTTGCTCGGTCAATTCGCAAAGCCTTATTAATGCTCTCTAGTAGTACTTGATCATTAAATGGTTTAGTAAGAAAATCTATTGCGCCAGCCTTCATGACTCGTACAGCAAGTGGTACGTCACCATGACCACTAATAAAAACAATAGGTAAGGTTGGCATACCTTGTTCATTTAATTTCATTTGTAGTTCGGGTCCGCTCATCCCAGGCATGCGAACATCCAATAACAAGCAACCATGCTGTTGTGGATCATATTCTTCAAGAAAATCCTGTGCACGTGTGTATGTTTTAACTTTTAAACCAATTGATTCAATAATCCATAATAAGGATTCAACCATCGCTTGATCATCATCAATGATATAAACTACAGGCTCCAATACTGACATATTTCCTCTCCTTGGTGTGACATTAGATTGCAATTGGCAAAGAAAAACGTATCCAACCGTTACTATTGGTAGTTGGATTGATAGTAAATAACCCCCCATGGGCCTCAATAATCGATCGACAAATGGCTAGCCCCATACCACGTCCATGTGCTTTGGTGGTAAAAAATGGCATAAATGCTTTATTCATAATTTCTTTAGAAAAACCAGGGCCAGTGTCATGAATAGTTAATTCAATATTTTCAATATGTGATTTGGTTTGGATATGGATACGTTTTTCTTTAGTATGATTTTCTTGCATGGCTTCAATAGCATTTTGAATAAGATTCAAGATAACTTGTTGGATTTGAATTTTATCAATAAAGATAACAGGGATATTTTTGTCGAGCTCGAAATCGATTTTAGTTTTAGAGGTATTCAGTTGATTTTTGATTAGACTAACTGTTTCTCGAATAACATTATTTATTTTGCAAGACGTTTTAACTAATTGCCCTTTGCAGAAAAAGTTTTTTAGACGTTGTACAATTTCGCCAGCGCGCTCAGCTTGAATGACTGCTTTTTCCATTACGGTACGCAATTGGTCGCGATCATGATTATTATTTTCTAAATGTCGTACGCATCCGCGTGTATAGTTGACAATGGCAGCTAATGGTTGACTAATTTCATGTGCTATACCAGATGCCATTTCTTCCATGCTGCTTAAACGAAATACGTGTGCTAATTGTTGGCCGCGCAAACGAGCTTTTTTATCGAGCACATGATCAGTAATATCACGCGAAGCGAGTTGAATTTCACTAATCATTCTGGTTTGCTCATCAATAATCAAACGAATATTACTTTCAAACCAACGAAATTCTCCCTCTTTTTTCTTGAGTCGATAAATAATGGGTTTGTTGTTAGTATCCTCGCGTTTTCGCGTAAAAACTTTTTTTATTTTGGCATGATCGTCATAATGAATCAGCTTATAAATATTTTTTCCTATCAAGTCATCAGGATGGTATCCTATTGTGCTTTTGCTAGCAGGAGATGCATATAAATAGGCGCCATCAGGTGCATGGCGGGAGATCACATCTGTTGCATTTTGAGCAAGCAAATGAAATCGCAACTCGCTTTCACGTAACTTTTTTTCGGTTTGCTCTAGTACGTTAAGCGTTTCAATTAAAAGTGAGTTTGCGCTCCAAAAACCTGTAGCGAGTTGAGTAAATTGATTGAGTACATCGTTGTGAGTATTTAGCAGTTCTTCTTCTGTTTTTTTATAAACGGATGTGTTTTGATGAATGAGTAATGCAATGATTTTGTTTTGTTCGGTGGGCGGCATAGGGCAGAGATAAGATCGACAATTTCCTTTACTACCGTTTTTTCGCACAAAGATAGTATCCTCCAACCATTTTTTTTGTTGAGAATTGGTCTCTTGAATTAAACGCGGGAAAGGATAATGACGATCATAAATAAAATTAACAGACCATCCTAAAACTTCTCTTTTTGAGTAACCAAAAAGAGAAGCAGCCCCTGTATTCCAGTTAATGATGCGACCTGCTTTATCGAGTAATATGGCACTATCCGTGATCGCATCAAATAGTCCTTGGCTATCCATCAACTACTATCCTTTAGCAGTTATTTTGATAATAATATCATATTATTAATTTCGAGGTGAATAATGAGATTGCATATTCTTGGTATTTGCGGAACATTCATGGGTGGGATTGCTATCCTGGCAAAACAAAGTGGGCATGAGGTAACAGGATCAGATAGCCATGTTTATCCCCCTATGAGTTTGCAACTACGAGAACAAGGTATTAGGTTGATGGAGGGATATGACCCATCTCATATTACTCATCATGTTGATTGTGTCATTGTAGGCAATGTGATTAAACGTGGTAATCCTGCTATTGAATATATATTAAACCAAGGTATTCCCTATCAATCAGGCCCAGAATGGTTAACTCAACAGGTACTCAAAAATCGTTGGGTATTGGGTGTTGCTGGTACACACGGCAAAACGACAACAACAAGTTTATTAGCCTGGATATTGGAGAATGCTGGCTTCACGCCTGGGTTTTTGGTTGGTGGCATCCCAGAAAATTTTGGTGTTTCTGCTCGCTTAGGTCATGATCCTTATTTTGTGATTGAATCAGATGAATATGACAGCGCATTTTTTGATAAACGTTCTAAATTTATTCATTATCGACCAAAGACGCTTATTTTAAATAACCTAGAATATGATCATGCTGATATTTTCCCGGATTTAAATTCAATTAAACAGCAATTTCATTATTTGGTAAGAACAATTCCTGGCAATGGTCTTGTTATTCATTATGCTGAGGATGATCATTTAGTAGATGTGCTTAAACAAGGGTGCTGGTCATCTACACAAACATTTGGTCAAGCACATGGAGATTGGCAAGCCCGACTACATGTTGCTGATGGAAGTCAATTTACAGTGATTTATAAAGGCGTTACGTTGGGAAGAGTTCACTGGAATTTGCTTGGGATACATAATGTGAATAATGCTTTAGCAGCGCTTGCTGCGGCTCATCATGTGAATATTTCTCCTGAAAAAGCGTTCTTTGCATTATCAACGTTTAAAAATGTTAAGCGGCGTCTTGAAATAAAAGGAAAAATAAATGGAATTGTAGTCTACGATGATTTTGCTCATCATCCAACAGCAATCGCAACTACATTAGCTGGTTTGCGAACGAACATTGGCAAAACAGCACGAATAATTGCTGTGGTTGAATTTGGTTCTTATACAATGCGTATAGGCGTGCATAAAGAGAAAATTCAGGAAGCACTGAGCGCGGCTGACATAGTGTTTTGTAAAAACACAGAAGTTGATTGGGGTTTAAAAAGCGTATTGGAAGGTTTTAAACAACGTACAGCGGTTTATGATAATGTCGATTGCTTGGTCAATGATCTTAGCCTGGCGCTTAAGTCAGGTGATCATGTTGTTATTATGAGTAATTCGGGGTTTAATGGTATTCATGAAAAATTGTTATTTAGGTTAGGTGTATATGAAACAAATTGAAAAAATTAGTGTAATGGCTCGTCCCAATTATGTACAAGCACAATCCGATCCGTTACATCAAAAGTTTGTTTGGAGTTATGAAATGACGATCGCGAATGAAAGTGATGAAACAGTGCAATTATTGAATCGTTATTGGCGTATTACTGATATGACTGGAAAAATAGAAGAAGTACATGGTGCAGGTGTGGTGGGTTTGCAACCGCTTATTAAACCAGGTAAACAATTTGTTTATACCAGTTATTGCCAATTGGTGAGCCCACAAGGCACCATGGAGGGATATTATGAAGTGCAAAACATGGAAGAAGAACATTTTAGAGTAGCCATTCCAAAATTTATTCTTAGCGCACCCTCTTCGATTACAAAGATATTTCGTTCTAAATTACATTAATAATTTCAAACATCTATTCGGACGCAAATCTTGGATAAGATTTCCTTAAGCTAATCATGTCTATAGTAGAAAGAAGGAATCTAACAAGGAGGTTATTCCGATGGGAGCATTTCAATTTCTAACCACGAAAGAATTGGAAGCAAATGTAGATCGCTTATTTAAGAAAACAGTCGAAAAATACGGTGATAGGGAAAATATACCAGAAGATAGGCGTAAGCAGTTTAATCGGGTATATACCGTGATTCATCAATGGCAATGGACTGATTTACCAGATGAAGAAAAAGCAAAGATTATTACAGGCGCATTACTTTATATCAAATCTGAAATTGAATTAGCGTGTAAAAAAAATGCGGCATGGTGGTTTAAACCTTATATTCATCATCCGGAGCGCTACATCTATAAGCCTGAAAATAGTATTGTATATAGTCATGTTGATCATGCTATTGGTATTACAGAAACCAATCCGCTTGATGAAGCAAGTAAGCGTATCGCTTATGAAGCCTTTCGACCTTATTTACAGCGTATCAATCTTTTTAATGATATTAAAGAAACAAAAATTGCTACCTTTAAACAGGCGAATAAGAAAAAATTCTTAACATTAGCTGATGAAATTAAAAATTTTGATAGTCATGCCCTTCATCATATTTCTCAAGATAGAATAGAAAAAAAATTACCGATTAAAATTTTTAAAAAAACAGAAGCATATATGACTCAGGAAGGAGCAACAAAATATAAATATTATAAATTAGCGAGAGTAACGTATAGAAAAATGTTAGTAAAAGATAAAATGCCAAAAGGACGATTTGAAACGATTAATCAAATGAAGGAAGCAATCAAGTCGGAACTTGGGAAAGTAGTGATGGAAGCGTTTTCCAAGAGAAGATTAACGTTGGATTTTTTTTCTAAAGATAAAGAAAAAAATAAAGAGAGACTTCCTAAAGAAAAAATGAGCAAAATAACGGAAGCGATTAATCGTTCGATTGATACTATTTTTACCGAGGAAATATTTTCAGATGGTGAAAGCGAAGCATTGCAGGAAAAAATGATTGATAAAATGGTGGATAGATTATTTCTTGAGATTACTCCCAAGATAAAAGCATTTGATATATCCACTCTAAAACACGTTGAAACGCGCGTGAAATCAGTCATTCCTTTTCTCGAAGAGCTTAGAATTGAAGAGTTAGAAAACAATCATAAGCTCACATTGTCGAAGTAAGGTTAAACGATTCCTCTGCTGGAAATAGCATGCGCGAGGGTATGGCTATCAATGTACTCTAATTCACTACCAAGCGGGATACCATGAGCAATACGGGAAACCTTGATGTAAAATGTTTTGGCTAGCTCCGCAATATAATGAGCAGTTGCTTCACCTTCTATTGTTGGATTGGTTGCTAAAATAATTTCTTTTATGATGCCTTGAGAAAAATGTGATTTTAATTTACTGATACCAATTTCTTCTGGACCGATGCCATCTAAAGGGGATAACCGACCTAGCAGTACAAAATATTTACCTTTGTAAATACCAGTTTGTTCTATCATTGCAACATCAATGGGATGTTCGACGATGCATAATAAATGATGATCACGATAGGTGGAGGTGCAGATTTCACAACGTTCAGTTTCACTAAATACACGACAATGATCGCAATGACGAATATGATCCATAGCTTCATTCAGTTGTTTTGCTAAGCGTTTTCCATTATCACGACCCCGCGTTAACAAATGTAATGCCATACGTTGTGCTGTTTTAGGCCCAACACCTGGAAGGCAGCGTAGTGCTTCAATGAGTTGTTCAAGTAGCGGGCTAAATTGCATGTTGTTAGCATCCGTGTATTGTTTCGCATGGAGTCCAATCTGCGTTTGTGCAGAGAGGGTAGAACATAGGCGTTTACTTCTGTAAATCACCTAACCCATCAGGTAATTTGATACCTGCTAAACCACCCATTTTATCACGCAAATTTCTTTCAATTTTATCAGTAGCGTCAGTCATGGCTGCAGCAATTAAATCCTCAATGATTGATTTTTCTTCTTTTAATAAGTTTGGATCAAGGGTGACTTTCTTAGGGTAATGTTGGCCAGTCACGATTATTTTCACCATACCCCCACCTGATTGACCTACAGCCTCCATTTCAGCAACTTGTTTTTGAATGTCTTGAAGCTTTTTTTGCATTTCTTGCGCGCGCTTCATAATATCATTTAAACCAATTTTATCATTTGTAGCTTTATTCATTATTCAACACCCCATATGAGTTTAAAATGCTACAAGTATAGCAAAGGATTTTCTATTTAGATAGGAATTTTGGTACGCTAGAATTTAGCTGGGGCATTTTTAATTAATTAATGATACTTCAACAGTTGCATCATACATGTCGAGTAATTTTTTAACTTGTGCATCTTGCATAATCGTTTCTTTTGCATGTGCTAAGCGAGATTCTTGTTCATCTAATTGTTGTTTAAGCGGAGTAATAAGCTCTTCAGATGAAAGATGAATCTCAAGTTTAATATCGTTTTTGAAATAACGGCTTAGCGCTTCAGCAATTCTATCTTGTGATTTTTGATTCAGCATGGGTTTATGATGAATTGAAAGCATTAATTCAAATTTATTTCCAGAATAATTTCCAAATGTACAATTGGATGCTAGCGCATAACTCATACCAGAAAGTTCCAATTTGGGTAATAATTCTCGCCAAGGTAAAACGTGATCAGAGGAATTGCTAATAGGAAGAGCGTTTGCAGATACAACAGGCTCAACAGGAGGAGTTATTTGTTCAGATTCAATCGTTGATGTAGAAGTGGTTATTTGTGTTAAATGAGGTTTAAACGCCAGCATTCTCAGCATTGTCATTTCAAAACCTTGTTTTGGATGAGGTGCAAATGATAAATCACGTCTACCTAATAGTGCAATTTGATAATACAGTTGCACATCTTCTGGTGTAAATAATTGAGCGAATGTTGCAAGATGAGTTTCTGTTATAGCGTCAGGTACAATTTGTATCATTGCGATTTGATGGAAACTATTAATCAATTCTTCAAGTAATAGTTGAAAAGAACAAGCATGATCCGCAAGTTGTGAAATGATATTGAATAAACGTTTTCCATCTTGGGCAGCAATGGCTTTAAGTAAGGGTAACAAATCTTCTTGGGAAGTGCTTCCCAACATGGCATGAATGTCATTTGTGTGAATGGTGCCTAATCCATAGGCAATTGCTTGATCAAGCAGGCTGAGTGCATCACGCATACTACCATCTGAGACTTGTGCTAATTTTTCTAAGGCAGGCCATTCATGTTGAACATGTTCAATTTTGCAAATATGTTGTAAATGCTTAGCAATTTGCTCGGGAGAAATGCGCTTCAGATGAAACTGTAAACAACGCGAAAGAATAGTATCAGGTAAACGTTTAGGATCGGTAGTAGCCAATAAAAATTTGATATGTTCTGGCGGTTCTTCTAAGGTTTTAAGAAGTGCGTTGAAGCTATGATGAGATAACATATGCACTTCATCGATTAAATAAATTTTGTAACGTCCTTGAGTGGGAGGATAGGGAACGTTATCTAGCAATTCACGAGTATCTTCTACTTTAGTTCGAGAGGCAGCATCAATTTCAAATAAATCTAAAAATCGTCCTTCATCAATTGCTTGACAAGCATGACATATTCCACAAGGAGTAGCAGTTATGTTAGCCTCACAATTAAGACATTTGGCAAGGATGCGCGCTAAGGTTGTTTTACCTACGCCACGTGTGCCAGTAAAAAGATAAGCGTGATGAATGCGTTTTTGTTCGATGGCGTTTGTTAAAATGCGCAAAGTAGATTCTTGTCCTACCATGTCTTGAAAGGTGCGAGGACGCCATTTGCGAGCTAGAACGTAATAACTCATGTTTGTTTTCCTATGAGGATTAAACTCATTATAGCGAGCACCAGCCATACTTTAGCGCTTGCATCAGCTACTACCGTTGCTTCCTTCCGGACCTGGCGGGGTTCATAACCTATCATCGCGAAGGGACCAGTACTCGCTACAATGAATTCAAACGGAGAGAGAGGGATTCGAACCCTCGATACGTCTAAACGTATACACGCTTTCCAGGCGTGCTCCTTCGACCGCTCGGACATCTCTCCAAGTATGAGTAGTCTTGAGCACGTAAGATTAAACGATACTCGCGTTTCAAAGCAATAGTATTAACATTTTCTCATAAATAAGTGCTAGTGTTTGTAAATCATCTATCTGTACACACTCATCAATTTGATGAGCTGTTGCATGTGATACACCTAGTTCGATAATCTTAGCTCCCGTTGGTGCAATAAATCGTCCATCGGATGTACCGCCACCGGTGGATAGTTTAGGATCAAGATTGGTTATTTCTTTAATGGCTAGTTGTGTGATGGTTAACAATTTACCTGGTTGAGTTAAAAAAGGTTTACCACCCACCTCCCATTTTAAATCATAGGATAATTCATGTTTATGCAATATAGCTTCGGTACGTTCTTGTAATTCTTGAATGGTGAGTGCGGTCGAAAATCGAAAATTGAATAAAGCAACAAGATGACCAGGAATAACATTTGTGGCGCCTGTGCCGCTTTGTATAGTTGTAATTTGTAATGTTGTAGCAGGAAAATGCTCATTTCCTTTATCCCACTCCATATGAATTATTTCATTTAAGGCACTCATACTCTTATGAATAGGGTTGTTGGCAAGATGAGGATGTGCAACATGACCTTGTTTGCCATGAATAGTTAGTGTGCCGTGTAATGAACCTCGCCTACCGATGCGTACTTGATCGCCGACTAATGCCTCGCTACTCGGTTCACCGATGATACAATAATCGATAGTTTCCCCACGCTGTTGTAATACTTCTATAACTTTTCGTGTGCCATTTATAGCAGCAGCTTCTTCATCACTTGTTAAGAGAAAGGCGATCGAGCCATTACATTGTGATTTTTTATTTAGAAATCGTTCAACAGCAATTACCATAGCAGCTAAAGCACCTTTCATATCAGATGCGCCGCGACCGTAAAGATAATTTTCACGAATAGCAGGTTGAAAAGGAGGGGAGGTCCATTCATCTACCGGGCCAGGCGGTACGACATCCGTGTGACCGGCAAATACCACCAAAGGAGCATGTTTACCGTAGCGCGCCCACAGATTATCAACGTCACCAAATTGCATGCGTTCGCATTGAAAACCAAGGTGATCTAGCCTATCCATTATCATTTTTTGACAACCAGCATCATGAGGTGTGACAGAAGGGCAGGCAATGAGTTGCTTGGCTAAACTAAGAATATCATCTGTCATAAAATTCTTACTCAATTCGCAGCAACTCGTTTAACTCAATTTTATTACGTGTTTTAGCATCGACTTGTTTAACGATTACAGCACAGTAGAGTGTATAGTTGCCATCGGAACTAGGTAGGTTCCCAGGTACAACGACTGATCCTGCAGGTATGCAGCCATAACTAATTTTGCCCGTTTTACGATCGTAAATACGGGTGCTTTGGCCAATAAACACACCCATAGAAATGACCGCGCCTTCTTCTACAATGACTCCTTCAACAATTTCTGAACGTGCACCAATAAAGCAATTGTCTTCAATAATGGTAGGAGACGTTTGCAATGGTTCTAGCACACCACCAATACCTGCTCCCCCAGACAAATGTACGTTTTTGCCAATTTGTGCACAAGACCCTACCGTTGCCCACGTATCGATTAATGTTCCAGTATCGATATATGCACCAATATTGACATAAGAAGGCATGAGTACTGTGTTTGGAGCAATATAAGCGCCTTTGCGTATCATGGCGTGTGGAACGATACGCACACCGGCATTGGTAAACTCATCATGGGTATGCTCGCTGAACTTCAGTGGAATTTTATCAAAAAATTGAGTAAAGTCGGCTGAAATAACTTCGTTATCATGAATTCGAAAATAGAGCAAAATAGCTTTTTTTAACCATTGATGTGTATACCATGCGCCATCTATTTTCTCAGCAACGCGAATTTTTCCGGTATCAAGCAGGTTAATGATTTCATTAACAGCGTGTTTAATTTCTAAGGATACATGTTGGG
This sequence comes from Gammaproteobacteria bacterium RIFCSPHIGHO2_12_FULL_37_34, assembly GCA_001801495.1. Lineage (GTDB taxonomy): Bacteria > Pseudomonadota > Gammaproteobacteria > DSM-16500 > DSM-16500 > Aquicella. The sequence goes on along the minus strand of MGXW01000046.1, from coordinate 3,562 downwards.
GAGACAATTTTAAACGATCGTCATAGGCTCCTTCAATGATAGCTTGCAATTTTTGCATGGGTTGGTTCCTATACTTGAAACGGCACGTGTGATAATATATATCTCTTTAATTTAATAATTATGATAACGCAATCTATACCACAAATACAGCCCAGACACATTGCGAATGCCTTTCACGTTTACTCGCGTCTTTTTGCCTATATCCGTCGATATTGGATAGCATTGGTAGTCGCAGCTCTTGCAAGCATGTTGTATTCGGGAATTGATGCTTGGTTTATTTATTTTTTAAAACCATTACTGAATGATGGGTTGGTGGCAAAAAATAAGCATTTTTTAACCATTGCTCCCATGCTTGTATTGGGTGTATTTATTCTGCGTGGAATAATGAGTTTTTTTTCGAATTATTATATTGCTTCTGCTTCACGCGGCGTCATTATGTGGTTGCGGCAAGATCTTTTCGCACATTTGCAACGCCTACCAGCACGCTATTACGATCATACAACCACTGGGCACATTCTTTCGGTGCTGTTGTATGGTGTTGATCAAGTGGCGAATGCAAGTGCTGATGTATTAACAGCAGCTATTCAAGCACTTTTTCTCATTGTTGGACTCGTTGTGGTCATGTTTTCGATCAGTTGGAAATTGACCTTGCTTTATTTTACGATTGTTCCTCTTGTTACCATTATCATGCGCATTGCTAGTTTGCGCATACGTCGTTTGAGTTTAGGGATTCAAGATTCTGTTTCAGCTTTGAGTCATCATGCGGAAGAAAACATTGAAGGGTATAAAGTTGTTCGTGCTTTTGAAGGGCAAGCATTTGAAGCGGAAAAATTTAATAAAGCAACGCGCACCAATCGTCAACGTGAAATGAAAGTAGTAGTAGCACGAACGATTAGTGCTTCGGCTGTACAATTTATTTCTGCTGCGGCTGTTTCTTTAACGCTCTACGTTGCAACATTTGATATTGCTGATTCGATTTTAACGCCTGGTGGTTTTGTTTCGATGGTTGCGGCTATGCTCGCAATGTTACGACCCATGAAAGAGCTTGCTTTCGTACAAAATAAACTTTATCGAGGATTGGCTGGTGCGCAAAGCGTATTTGAATTATTAGACGAGCAGCCTGAAACCGATCTAGGTATAAAATCCTTAGATAGAGCTGTTGGTAAAATTACTTTTTCTCATGTTCATTTTACTTATGATGATGAACGTAAAGTATTGCATGATATTTCACTGACTGTACAACCAGGTCAAGTGGTTGCTCTTGTTGGTCGATCGGGGAGTGGCAAATCAACGGTAGTTAGTTTATTACCACGTTTTTATCATAATTATAGTGGTGATATTTTATTAGATGATGTTTCTATCCGCGATTACAACCTGAAAGATTTGCGTCGGCAGTTTGCGCTTGTTTCGCAACACGTTACTTTGTTTCATGATACGATTGCTAATAATATTGCTTATGGACGATTTGATGTTATCAGTGAAGACGAGATTCTAATAGCAGCAAAAGCATCTCATTCCATGGAGTTTATTGAGCGTTTACCACAAGGTTTGCATACGTTAATTGGTGAAAACGGTATTCTGTTGTCTGGTGGCCAACGCCAACGCATAGCCATTGCTCGAGCAATTTTAAAAAATGCTCCGATTTTAATTTTAGATGAAGCAACTTCTTCTTTAGATACAGAATCTGAACGTTATATTCAAACTGCTTTGGAAGAATTGATGAAAACCAGAACTACTTTAGTTATTGCGCATCGTTTATCGACCGTGGAACATGCAGATCATATTATTGTAATGGAAGAAGGTAAAATTATTGAAACGGGTACGCATCAAGAATTATTGGTACGCAACGGTCATTATGCTAAGTTGTACCATATGCAATTTAAAGATCCTGTATCCTTCATGGAAACGCAAACTCATGCGATTTGATGCATCGGCATTATGGTATCATGATAAATGGCGCATGATTATTTTTCTTTTGCTACCTTTTTCTTGGTTGTTTTTATTGATTGTTACCATGAGGCGTGCTCTCTATCGCATCCATTGGTTGAAAACATATAGTCTCCCTATTCCTGTTATTGTTGTTGGTAATATGACAGTAGGCGGAACAGGAAAAACGCCTTTGGTTATCGAATTAGCACGATTGTTACAAATGGAGGGTTATCACCCTGGAATTGTCAGTAGAGGTGTGGGTGGTAAAAGGCATCATCAGCCATACCAAGTTCAACTAAATGATAGCGTAGAAAAAGTAGGTGATGAAGCCATTTTATTAGTAAAAAATACAGCTTGCCCTGTTGTGATAGGTATCGATCGAGTAGCAGCAGCTCACTACCTTTTGCAACATTCATCGTGCGATGTAGTGATAAGTGATGATGGTTTGCAACATTACCGATTAGGCCGTGATATAGAAATTGTTGTAATCGATGGGCAGCGATATTTTGGTAATCAACAATTATTACCAGCAGGGCCATTGCGTGAACCACTTAGACGATTACATCAAGTAGATTATGTCATAGTAAATGGTGTGGCAATGGCTAGTAGCCAATCGGATCCACCGCGCATTTCTGCCATGACATTAGAGCCAAGGGAGCTTGTTTCTATACAAAATGAAAAAGTCACGCGGCAATTATCTGCTTTTGCAAATCAAAAAATTCATGCGCTTGCAGCCATTGGCCATCCCGAACGATTTTTTCAGACACTTAGAAATTATCAATGTGATGTTATTCCTCATCCATTTCCGGATCATTATATTTTTCGTTCGATGGATTTAGATTTTGCTGAGGCACTACCTATTGTGATGACGGAAAAAGATGCGGTAAAATGTTTAGCTATACGAGATCAACAGTATTGGTATCTTAGAGTGGATGTGATGTTGGATGCATCCTTTCAAATAGATTTATTAACACGATTGAGAACCTATTCTATGACAAAGGTAGCATGATGATGTTAAAAAAACTGATACAGTTTTCGACATTATTTTTTATATTCTCTTCTATTTTGTTCGCAAGCCAAACGAAGAGTGCTATTACAACCAAGAATGATTTGTATACGGAGCGCAGTTTAAATATCGTTGTTACCAAAGCTCACCCTGAATTTACTCTTCAATTAAAATCCAATCCTACCACAGGCTATTCATGGTTTTTACGTGAATATAGTCGAAATTTAATTAAGCCTCTCAAACATAGCTATCAAAAATCAGTTGGTAATTTAATTGGCGCACCTGGCTATGAATTATGGACTTTTCAAGTCAATCCCGCAGGATTTGTTGTGCCGCAACATACTACTATTCGAATGATTTATGCCCGTCCTTGGCAAGGGATTGATAATTCAACTCAATTGGTATTTAGAGTGACGATGTTGTAGGGTGGAGGCATCTCAATTTTCTAGGCATCCCGCCACTGGTTGGTGTAAATTTGGAGTTATATTCCAAATTTACACCTTGCCGCGATTTGATCGGATGCGCTTCCATAATATTGTCTTAATGTTTAATCGGTATACTTCCTTGTGTTATAGAAGCTTATGATATATTTAAAAATAATAACAATACTCGCGTAATCAAGCTATT
>MGXW01000045.1 GCA_001801495.1 Gammaproteobacteria bacterium RIFCSPHIGHO2_12_FULL_37_34 | reverse complement strand
CTCTCTACCTCCTACCTTGCGCCATGGTATGATGACTATTTTTTAGGCATAGAAAAATATCTTAATATAATACCAAACCACAATATTTAGCAAAATGCCGAAAATCTGTATCCCTTGTGATTAGCGGAATTTGATAATCAATACAACTTTGCGCAATAAGCATATCTGCTAAACGTGCTTTTAACCTTTTAGAAATTAATTTGGATCGATTCATACCTGCTCTTTGCCAAAAATTTTCTTTGGTTTCTAAAATAGGAAGTTCTAACATTTTCTCAAGAAATTTCTTTGGTAAAAACGGATCACTAAATACTTCAACTAAAACGATAGGAGGCAAGACTAACAAATGATACCCAAACACTTCGTCCAACTTTTCTGTTTGAATATTGTTTGCCCCTTGGAAATAATCAATTAAAACCGAAGTATCAGCAGCAATCATTTTTTCTTGTCTTTTCTTAATTCTTCTAAATCAATAGAAAACTTTACTTTACCACGCATTTTACGCAAATCTTCATAAGCATTAGCACGAGCCAGTTGGCTTAGGGCTATTTTTAGAGTTTCAGTAATACCTTTGCCTGTTACAGCTTGAGCTTCGTGTAACAAATTGACAGGAATATGTGCCGTGATTTTTTGTGTTTGTTCTAACATACTTTCCACCTTACCATATAGCATACCGTATTTTGTTACGTAAATCAAGCCGGTGGAATTAATTTCCTCTAGAAAATGTTACACGAGGCAGTTCCCACATCCTTAGCGGGAACTGTTGTTGTAACTACTCATTTGCTGCGTACTTGTATAACCGTCTTCACCATTGCTTCTATTCGTTTCCTTTGATGAATAATAACTATCTGGTGGAATTTCAGAATGGCTATTATAAACTCGAGAATCATTCGAACCGCTGCTATTACTATAATACCCACCATTATGCGGTGCAGGCGGATAATTACTTCTCCTGCTTTTTGAAGAGTAGTAACCACCATCACGATAATGATTGCGATGATATCGTGTTCCTTGGTAATTGGTATACGTACTGGTGCTATAATATCCTGGAACATATTGTGCCGTTGAATGCTCTACACAAGCTGAAGCTAATCCAACTCCACATAATAATAAGGACAGTTTAATAACTATGCGACCATAAGCAATACGGTTTAGAATGATAAATGACATAAAAAACCCCGCAATTTTTTTAGCAAAGTGTACTATCCACGTCAATACGATAATTACCTGGACCACCATAAACATTAACAAGAGCATAATGGCAAAGATAATTTTGGAAAAAGACGGAATAATAAGGATCTTTCAAAGCAACGTATGTATCACCACCATAATTATTGTTGATAAGATATTCATTTTCTAGAGAATAAAGTTTATCAAAAATAGATGTGCCAGGAACGGTGACATAAAAATAATTAGAACTTTTGTTAATAATTGTAATATAAGTTGCAGGTCGAAATGCTGATTTTCCTTTTGCAGCAGCATTGAATGCAAGAGGATGTTTGCTAATGTAATATCCATTTGCAACTGCAGCGAAAGTAACGGAGGCAAAAACTAAACCAATCATTGCAATTAAGCTAAGACAAACTTTTTTCATGATTTACTCCTTGGAGATGATTTTTAGTAATGTGTTTATTCATCCATGAAGTTGATTAGGCCATACTTAAATTACATCAGCATACCTTACCCATTCCTTGCAATAGGAATTATACTGAGAACATAGTGAATCTCAAGCGAAATGTGGGATACTCAACCGTTCTTGCTATCTTCTTTGGCATAAACTGGAAACTTTTTGCATAAAAATAATACTGCTGATTTAATATGCAAACGTTTTTCCTGGTTTGCAAGGTCATCTAAAATATCACACATCCAGTGAGCCACTTGTTCACACTCTTTTTCTTTAAACCCACGGGTAGTGACCGCTGGCGAACCAATACGTAACCCACTTGTGATAAATGGTGATTGTGGGTCATTAGGAACAGCATTTTTATTGACAGTAATGTTGGCTTGTCCCAATGCTGCCTCAGCATCCTTACCTGTCATTTTTTTATCGATAAGATCAATTAACATCAAGTGATTATCGGTACCATGACTCACAATTTTATATCCGCGTTGCATGATTATGTTTGCCATAGCCCGCGCATTATTCAGAATTTGTTGCTGATATGCTTTAAATTCAGGTTGTAACGCTTCTTTAAAAGCAACTGCTTTTGCCGCAATAATATGCATGAGCGGCCCTCCCTGACCACCAGGAAACACAGCAGAATTTAATTTCTTTTCTAGATCGGCATTCGCTTTTGCCAAAATCATGCCCCCACGCGGACCACGTAAGGTTTTATGGGTGGTTGTGGTAGTAACATCAGCAATATTAACAGGAGAAGGATATAAACCCATTGCAACCAAACCTGCCACATGCGCAATATCTGCCATCAAATATGCACCAACATGATCAGCAATTTCCCGAAATCGTTGCCAATCTACTATGCGAGAATAGGCAGAAAAACCAGTGACAATTAATTTAGGTTGATGTTCTTCAGCTAAACGTGCTGCCTCATCATAATCAATTTCGCCTGTTTTAGGATGCAACCCGTAAGAATATACTTTATAAAGTTTGCCAGAAAAATTAACCGGTGATCCATGCGTTAAATGACCGCCATGAGCAAGACTCATTCCTAAAATAACATCACCTGGTTGTATCATCGCAGCATAAGCTGCAGCATTTGCTTGCGAGCCAGAATGCGGTTGGACATTAACATAAGCTGCATTAAATAATTGTTTAGCGCGGGAAATCGCTAGCTTTTCAGCAATATCAACATATTCGCAACCACCATAATAACGTTTATCAGGATAGCCTTCAGCATACTTATTAGTAAATACAGAACCTTGTGCTGTTAAAACAGCTGGACTCACATAATTTTCTGAAGCAATTAATTCAAGATGATCTTCTTGGCGTTGTTTTTCATCTTGAATGGCTTGCCAGAGCTCACGATCAACATCATATAATGGCGTGGAAGGCAACATATTCAATTACCTCTATTTCAATTGTGCGTTTTCTAAAACAGTTTGAGCTTGTTTTTCTCGATATTGCTTTAATACTTCGCGATAATGAGGATACTTATTACCAAGAATGCTAAGAGCGAATATTGCAGCATTAATAGCTCCAGCCTTCCCCACAGCTAATGACCCAACAGGAATACCTGCTGGCATTTGTACAATAGACAAAAGAGCATCCAATCCATTTGTAAAAGTAGAAGAAGGTAGTGGCACGCCGAGCACGGGTAGTAAGGTTTTTGCTGCAACTACACCAGGCAAATGCGCAGCACCCCCTGCAGCAGCAATCCAAACTTCCACACCACGTTTTTCTGCAGATTGAATATAATCGAATACTGCATCCGGTGTACGATGTGCTGACAAAGCCCGCGCCTCATGTGGAACGTTGAATTGATCCAACATACGGCTCGCTTCTTCCATGATGCTCCAATCAGATTGAGATCCCATGATCATTGCAACAAGAATATTAGACATATTTGTTTCTCACGTTATGGTTGAAAAGATATTCTTAACTAATGCCGAAAACACCGCTTTCCAGTAAATACCATCGCTATACCATGCTGATCACAAGCAGCAATGATTTCATTATCACGCACTGAACCACCAGGCTGAATAATAGCACGGATGCCGGTCTTCGCAATGCAATCGATGCTATCACGAAAAGGAAAAAATGCATCAGATGCTAGCACCGCATCTTTTGTTTGATTACCCGCTTTGCGAATAGCTATTTCCACAGCATCAATTCGTGATACTTGACCTGCGCCTATTCCAACAGTGGCATGATCTTTTACAATTAAAATGGCATTTGATTTAATATGCTTGACCACTCGCCACGCAAACAACATGCTGTTAAAAGCTTCTTGTGTTGGCTTTGCAGTTGTTACTATTTTTAAATCATCTATAGAAATAACCTGCGTATCACGTTCTTGAACTAATACACCACCAGTAATAAATCGCATTTCCCAAGGAGAATTTTTTTGTAATGGCATTTCTAACACACGTAAATTTGGCTTGGTGGCAAGTAGCGTGAGCGCTTCTTCAGCATAACCAGGCGCCACAATCACTTCTACAAAAATACGACTGATGCTCTCAGCTAATTGTTTAGTGCATATTTGATTGAAAGCAACAATTCCACCGAAAGCCGCTGTTTGATCTGCTTGATAAGCTCGCATAAATGCTAATTCTAAATCAGATGATACAGCGACACCACAAGGATTTGCATGTTTTACAATCACACACGCTGGTTCATCAAACGAAACTAAACAAGCTAAAGCTGCATCAACATCTAATATATTATTATAAGAAAGCATTTTTCCTTGATATTGTGCCGCAGATAAAACGCCAGATCGATGAGTTCGATTTTGCTGAGCTAATGCAGGATTCATTTCTATTTGATATGCATTTGCTTTTTGGTGTGGATTTTCACCATATCTTAATTCGATAAATTTTTTTAAGCGGAGATCAAAATAATCTAGCGGCTCACTACTTTCTACATTCACCTGTCGTTCATTGAGAAAATATCGATAAATCATATCATCGTAAGTGGCAGTTAAAGCAAACGCTTTTTCTGCTAATTTTTTTCGTAACTCAACAGTCAGTCCGCCTTCTTCATGCAGATGATGAAGAATAGTGGAATAATCGTAAGAGTCTACCACCACAGCTACCCATTTAAAATTTTTAGCAGCTGCGCGCACCATCGCAGGACCTCCGATATCAATTTGCTCAATAACCACATCCCATTTCATATTCTTATCCCCCATGACTTTAGAAAAGGGATAAAAATTAACTACTACCAAATCGATACTCGGAATATCGTGTTTTATCATCTCAACAATATGCTTATCTCGCCGACCTAATATGCCGCCATGAATTTTGGGATGTAAAGTTTTAACCCGACCATCCAACATTTCTGGTAACCCGGTTATTTCTTCAACTGTCTTATGCTTGATTCCCGCTTCACTTAATAAACGACTCGTCCCACCAGTAGAAAGGATTTCAACCCCTAATTTGCTCAAATTATTAGCAAATTCAATGATGCCAGTCTTATCGGAAAGAGACAGTAGCGCCCGTTTAATAGGAAGGATATTCATGTCTATCTCATTGGTTTAAAAGAAAATTGTTAAGTATTATAACAGGTTATTTCAGCATTCGCTTGTGTTCCATCTTAAAGTAAGCAAAAATACTTCCGAGGATGGATGCTTTAAACTATAACTACTCCGAGATCCACTTATGAATTCCCTAACAGAAAAATTAAACTACCGTATAATCGGATTATTTGTATTTATCATTATCACTTGGGGTATGTCTTGGCCAGTGAGTAAAATAGGCTTAAGTTATATGTCACCCCTATGGTATACCGCTACACGTTTAATCGTTGGCACCGTTACGATGATGGCTATCATTATTGCCATCAAAAAATTCGCCTTACCCAACCGTCGAGATTTACCATTAATTATGATCATTGGTTTGTTACAAATTAGTATATATCTCTTGCTTGCCAATATTGGCCTTACTTATCTGCCTGCTGGTCGATCTTCATTACTCGCCTATACCACACCCTTATGGATCATGCCTGCTGCTACCCTATTTTTTAATGAAAAAGCAGGTATGTTACGATGGTTAGGGTTTGCTTTGGCCATTGGCGGATTGTTGTTGTTGATTAGCCCTTGGGAAATGAATTGGTCGGATGCTCATGTTTTGCTTGGTACAGGCATGCTATTGTTAGCATCTTTATGTTGGGCCATTTCAATGCTATGCGCACGATACATGAATTGGACCAAATCACCGCTTGAATTGATCCCCTGGCAGTTACTGATTGGCACGATTCCTATTCTTTTGTTCGCTTGGATAAAAGAACCTGCAATTAGTATTGATTGGAATCCATTGCTGGTGTTTTCACTGATTTATACGGGGATCTTAGTAACAGGGTTATCCTACTGGAGCGGGTTAGTCATCAACAAAGAATTACCAACCATTGTTGTTTCATTGGGCTTATTGACCGTGCCTGTTTTTAGCCTGCTTATCTCTTCTTTCTTTATGCATGAAGTCATTAATCTATCTACTGCTACAGCCATAGGACTTATTCTCATTGGCTTAGTGTGTGTAGTGATTTAAGTTGTAGCGCATTAAGCTAAACTATTCTTCTTTATATTTCGCTGGTAATTTTCTTTTATTAATATAGACATATAATGTTGGCACCATAAATAAAGTAAAAAAAGTGCCAATAGTCATACCAAAACCAATCACGATACCAAGATCATTACGACTAACTGCACCAGCTCCTGTTGCCAATATAAGTGGCACCACACCAAATACCATGGCAGCTGTTGTCATTAAAATAGGACGCAAACGAATGGCCGCTGCTTGCTCAATTGCTTCACGTTTACTTAAGCCTTTTTCATCTTGTAATTTATTGGCAAATTCCACCATCAAAATGCCATGCTTTGTAATTAAACCAACTAATGTAATTAAACCTACTTGCGTGTAGATATTGATAGTACCTGCACCAAGAAAAAGTGGAATTAAGGCACCAAAAATAGACATGGGCACCGTAATCATAATGACCAGTGGATCACGAAAACTTTCAAATTGTGCTGCCAACATTAAAAAGATAATAATGACAGCTAAAGCAAATGCATACATTAATGCACTACTTTCTTGAACATACTGGCGGGATGCGCCGCCAAAATCATAACTTACATCTTTTGGTAACACTTGATCCGCAAGCTGAGATAAATAATCAAGTGCTTGCCCTAAGCTCACACCAGGAGCAAGCACACCTTGGATGGTTGCTGAATTTTGTTGTTGGAATTGATCTAACTGTGAAGGTTGTGTGGTATAACGCATTTTAATAATACTAGAAAGCGGAACCAATTGACCTGAACTAGTGCCGATTCTTACATTCCCAAGATCATTTAGCTTATTTGTAAATTCTACTAATGGAACTTGAGGAATGACTTGATAACTGTATCCTTGTTGACTAAAGAAATTAACATAATTACCGCCAAACAACGTGGCTAAAGCCGTACTAATTTCCTGCATATTAATTCCCAAAGCAGCTGCTTTTGATCGATCAATATCCACTTGAATTTGTGGATTATTAAACCGTAAAGGAGTCAACAATACTAAAAACAAGCCGCTATCTGTTGCTTGCTGAATAATGGTTTGTGTTAAATCATATAGCATTTCATAAGAACCCGTGGACAATAATACAAAATTGATTGGCGGACCAAACGGTGTGCCGGGTAAAGGTGGATTTTGGAATGCTTGCGATTGTAATCCAGTTACTTTACTCACTTGTTGTTGTAAGGGACCTTTTAAAGCCATTTCTGTTTTGCTGCGCTCATCCCATGGTTTTAAGATAGCTCCCCCTAATACAATATTTGAACTTGGAAATCCATAAACCACATAAGTTGCTGCAGTCTCTGGCATAGCTTGCAAAATTTTATTAATTTGTACACCAAATTTTTCCATATAAGCTAAACTGGCATTGATTGGCGCAGTTCCTGCTACTTTTAAATTACCTTGATCTTCTTGCGGTGCAAGTTCTGTTGGTGTCATGATAAATAAAAAATAACAGCTCACTAAAGTTAATCCGCCAATGATTAAAATAGTTGAACGAAATTCAAGTGCTTGATGCAACATGTATAAATAACAATATTGCAAGCGTGAAAATAATTTATCGATAGCATGAGCAAGCGGCTTTTGTAAAAGATCTGGCGTAATCAATTTAGAAGTCAACATAGGTGAAAAGGTTAAGGCAACAATACCAGAAATAATAACAGAAGCAGCTAAAGTAAAAGCAAATTCCTTAAATAAAGATCCCGTCACACCCCCCATAAAACCAATAGGTGCAAATACCGCAGTTAATGTTAATGTCATTAATATAACCGGTGCGGCAATTTGTCGTGATCCAAGAATCGCTGCTTTAAATGGCGGCATACCTTCTTCTATTAAACGATGAATATTTTCTAATACGACAATTGCATCATCTACAACTAAGCCAACAGCCAATACAATAGCTAGTAATGTTAGTAAGTTGATGGTAAAACCCATCATCATCATGAGAAAAAATACGCCCACAATTGATAAGGGGATAGCGACAACAGGAATAATAATAGCGCGCGGCGATCCTAAAAAAATAAAAACTACACCGATCACAATCGCAATAGCTTCAAAAACTGCTTTAATCACATCTTGAATAGATGTTCGCACATAAATAGTGGCATCATAAGCAATAGTTGATGTTAAACCCGGTGGATAATTTTTTTCAACTAAAGGCAATAAAGCACGAACGCCATCAACAACTGTCAAAGGATTAGCGCTTGGTGAAACACGCACCGTTAAAAAAATGGCAGGTTGACCGTTATAAGTTGCAGCTGTTGTATAAGTTTGCGCTCCTAATTCTGCATAACCCACATCTTTGATACGAATAATACGATTGCCAACTTGCTTGACTACCATATTATTAAAATCATCCACATTGCTTACATTGGTACTCGCTTGGATAGTTAATAAATCATATTTTCCTTGTAACTGCCCAGCAGCCGATAACACATTATTGTTTTGTAAAGCACTTTGCACATCTTGTGGGGTGACACCTAGATTCGCCATTCGATTAGGATTTAACCAAATTCGCATAGCAAATGTTTGTCCACCCCATAGTTGTAATTGAGAGATACCCGGTACACTATAGAATTTTGGTATCACAACGTTCGTTAAATAAGCACTGATTTCTGTTGATGTCATAGCAGGACTACCAAAAGCTAAAAACATCACAGGAAACGTATCACCTGTTTGTTTTTTAATAGAAGGCAAGGTAATGCCAGAAGGTAATTGATTCAGAACAGAATTGACTGCTGCAGAAATATTCGTCAATGCAGCATTTGGATCATAATTCAAATCAATGTAGGCAGTAATGACGCTTAATCCTGATGTGCTAGTAGACGTTAAATAATCAATTCCTTCTGCACTACCAATTGCACTAGATAAAGGTGTCGTAATGAATCCTTTGACTAAATCAGCAGATGCTCCAGGATAAGCTGTTGTCACTGTAATGGTTGTACTAGTAATTTGAGGAAATTGACTAACAGACAAACCAAAATAAGATGCCATACCAAGAATAAAAATAAGCAAACTCACTACCGAAGATAACACGGGGCGTTCGACAAAAATATCAGTGAATTTCATCTACATGCCAGCCGAATTATCAATGACCACTTTCATACCATCTTGCAATTTTAATTGACCACTCGTGACTACCATTTCACCTTCTTTTAGCCCTTGTTTGACAATAATATTGGTTCCTTCTCGTTGGCCAAGTGTAATATAACGTTGATTCACTGCTAAATACTGTTTACCTTTTTTATTTTGTTGTTGGGCGATGATAAAAACTGAATTGCCATAAAGAGTATACGTTACTGCTGTTTGTGGAATGACTAATGCTTCCTTTTGCACAGGGAGTAACACTTTTACTTCTCCAAACATGCCTGGTGTCAATTCCCCTTGAGGATTACTAACGGTGCCCTGCATATTGATTCCTCGCGTATCTTGGTTAATAACAGAATCAATCGCTGTAATCTTTCCTGTATAAATTTTTCCTGGATAAGAATCAACCGATACTTCAATTTCTTGTCCTAATGTAATTTGTGAAATATTTTGTGTTGGAATATTAAAATTAGCGTAAATTGGATCCACCTGTTGCAAAGATGTAATAACGGTGCCAGGCGTTAAGTATTGTCCTAAATTAACTTGGCGTATACCTAATTTTCCGCTAAAAGGCGCATCAATCGTCATTTGATTAATTAATGCTTTGAGTTCATTTACCGATGCATTGGCTTGATTAAAATCGCTGCGTGCTGAATCATATTGATCATGTGACACCACTCCTTTTTTATAAAGGCTTTCATAACGCTGAAAAGTGACTTTCTTATAATTCATAACAGAAGTAGCATTCTCAAGTTGCGCAGCAAGCACACTGGTATCCATGCTCATAATGGGTTGTCCAGTTTCAATCATTTGTCCTGACTCAAAAAAAATCTTACTAACAACCCCTGGCACTTGTGTAGAGAGATCCACACCGTTAACAGCTTGTAAAGTTACTACACTACTAATATAAGGCTGTGAATCGATTGTTTTTACAGTTGTTGCAGATACCGTGGCAGGTGGTGGCCCAGAAGAAGCTGTGAACACTGTGATAGTATTTTGTAATAGACGATATCCAAAAAGCATAACTAGAAAAGCAATGCTCACCGAAATAATAATAGTTTTCTTGCTATATCGTTGAGTCATTTGGTTGTATTTGATTTTCAAGAAATTTATAAATTTCATATTTTATTTTAACGTGAATATCATCTAAGCGTCATCCATTCCGCTTTAGTGAATAGGATTTATCATTATAAGATATTGATTAATATTGAAATTGTTTTTATTATGCTGGCTCAAAAAAACTACCCTGTCTTTTGTCAAAAAATAACGGGTGATTAAATGAAAAGAGATTGAATTCAACAGCTTATAGAGTATATTGGGTATTGTTGCGCAATTCAGTGAATATTCGTGCCCGAGCCCGTGTGCGAGCCCAAGCCCGTCTTTTCTTCAGCAAAAATTAAGCTTTTTCTTTAGCCATTTTAGTCAACATGGCGACAATATATTCTCTGGTATACGTCTGCCTCCTTGCTCTTTTAGCAGGCGATTGGAAAGTTTAGAAATCTGACTTTGTGGAATCATTAGTTATGTTCCTCTGATAGCAAGAAGTTCTTCTTGCGGGACATTCAATCTTAATCGCCATCTTGCTATATAGCGACCTTCTGCAGAAAGTTCCGGGTCAAGTAATTGGTATGTAGAGGTGATCTTTGTTTGCAGAAACTCCCAATGTATACGCGAACCAATTTGGTAAAGTTCCATTAGATAGCCAAGTCTTCTAATTACCGCCCCTACATCTAGCTTTACTGCGTAGTCGATAATTTTTTGCGGGTCAATTGCATGGTGTTTCATGGAAAAGCCTTTTGCTACTTCAGAAAATCCTCCGCAATAAGTGGGCTGTCTTAAACCATCTATCAAGGTCCGTTCCAAATCACTGACACAAATTTTTTCATTTTTATCGACCCATATTTCTGTAATACCAAATAAATCATCTGTTTTACAACGCACAAATCGAAATTCAGTTCCTTGAATCGTTCGAGAACGCATCATTTTAGGTGAACTTAAATAAACGATAAGTTGTGGTTGGGTTACCATTTGGTGTAGATCAAATGCAGAACCATGAGAAAGATAATATGCTTCTTTAATATTTTTATATCCACTTAGTATCAATTCGCGCGCTACTATATAAGGATTACCCAAATATTCTCGCTCAAAACCCAATTCAAAAGGAACAAGACGGAAAATTCCTGATTTTAATCGAGTAACTACCCCATTATTAATTAGTTGAGAGAGTACTTTGGAGGCGGGCGCGCGCCCACCTAAAATTCCTGATGCTTCCTGAAAATGAAAAATAGAACGGTTGCGACTATAAAGTGTCGCAACCAAGCGCCCCGCCAAAGGGCCTAGAGTCTTTAAGACATTTTTATCATTAGTATGCATAATATCCTCTCTATAGGTATATTATGCACTTATATTATAATTTATTCACCAATTAATTATAATATAAGTGCAATTAATTCCTTTTATAGGTTTTTTTTGCACCTAAACTATAATTTTATTTTTTAACTGCCATCGTTCAAAATTACTCTTGATTTTACTCAATCCATTGAGTAAAATCACTCAATGGATTGAGTGATTTTAGAGCCCTATGATCCAACGAGAGAATTATCAAATTGTATTCAAGCGCTTAGAAGAACCTCGGCATTTTATTCAAGCGCTCGTCGGCCCGCGACAGGTAGGGAAAACAACACTTGCCTTGCAAATAATCGATTCTCTGAAACTACCTTCCCATTATGCTAGCGCAGATGAAATTGGTTTATATCCTATCAGTTGGCTAGAACAACAATGGGAAACCACCCGACTGCTCATCCGCCCCCCGCATAAAAGTGCTATCTTGGTATTAGATGAAATTCAAAAAATCAATGAATGGTCTACCCTAGTCAAACGTCTTTGGGATGAAGATACTCGCAAAAAACGATCCCTAAAAGTATTAGTGTTAGGATCCGCTCCACTCCTTATCCAACACGGATTAAGTGAAAGCCTCGCTGGACGTTTTGAAATGATTCCAATTAGACATTGGACCTATAAAGAAATGCAAACTGCTTTTCAATGGAATATTGAACAATATATTTATTATGGTGGTTATCCAGGTGCCGCTTCTCTTATCCAAGATGAAACCCGTTGGAAACAATATATTATCAATTCCTTGATTGAAACAACTATTTCAAAAGATATTTTGTCACTTTCAGTCATTCAAAAACCAGCTTTACTCAGACAATTATTTTATCTGGGATGTATTTATTCGGGGCAAATACTTTCTTATCAAAAACTAACAGGTCAGTTACAAGATGCTGGCAATACCACAACACTGTCCCATTATCTTGATCTTATCTCAGCTGCGGGTTTGATCTGTGGATTAAACAAATATGCAGGCCAACGTATACGTCAACGAGGATCGAGTCCAAAATTCCAGGTGCAAAACACTGCTTTGCTGAGCGCTACATCGGCATACACTTTTGTAGAAGCACAACAAAATAGAGATTTCTGGGGTCGCTTAGTAGAATCTGCTATTGGTGCTTATCTCATTAATCAAATTGTTGGAAAAAATATTCAATTATTTTATTGGCGAGAAGAGCATCAAGAAGTTGATTTTATTTTACAATCCGGAAAAAAATTAATCGCCATTGAAGTTAAATCTGGAAAAACAAAAGAAACTCTCTCTGGGATAGAGGTGTTTCGAAAAAAATTCAAGCCTTATCGACTATTACTGGTTGGTGGACAAGGTATTCAAATAGAACAGTTCTTAACTACGCCCGTTGAAAAATGGTTTTTGGATTGATGTGTGAATTGTCAACACGTATCAGGGTTTCAATCGAGTTTACGCATAAGTGACGGTGAGATGCCCTGTGTGATGTTTTTTCAAAGATGGCCTATCTTTAATTATAATTTCTATGTCTTGCTGAAGCTTATTTAGCATGTTTATTAGTTTTCCAATAGAAAAACCAGAAAAATGGCCACGTTTTAATAATGAAATTTTTGGCTGTGTGATACCTAAAATTTCCGCAGCTTTTTTTTGCGTCCATTTTTTCTTTTTAACAATTTCCATGATCCTGGAAACGAGTATTGCCTTTGCTTGCATTTTCTCCACATCAGGAAACCCTAAATCTTTATAGACATTTCCAGAGCTACGATGAATTTGAATATTGCTCATGATGTTTACCTCTCAATATTAAATCTTATTTACAATGACGATCCTAGCCATGTGATTGGTCTTAAATGTATATCATCCATTTCTTTAACTCAGTTTAATTATAGCATTATTATTTGTTTATACCAAATTAGGTATAATACTAATTATTAGTACACTGAAGTTTCACCGTTTTAAGTCATGCGACCAGCCTAATTATTGCTGAGATTAAATTATTTTTTGGTGTTTTCCCTGATTTGAAGATAACCCTCATAAAATCCTGCTTTGAAATTGC
>MGXW01000044.1 GCA_001801495.1 Gammaproteobacteria bacterium RIFCSPHIGHO2_12_FULL_37_34 | reverse complement strand
CCCATTGATCAAAAGACTGCGCAATTTAAAAATAAAGAATTAACCCCCTGGCTTTTTAAATGCCCTAGTCAGATTATCCGTAATGCAGCGGTAAATTGGTATGTTACTTTTAAAAGATTCATAAAAGGACAATGCGGGAAACCGAAGCACAAACCAAAGACTGATAAAGGTAGCATTCATTTAACACGAGAATTATTTAGATTTGACCGTGATACGAATGGCACACTTCGTTTATTCATTGGAACCAAAACGAACAACATTGGTTATTTATCTTTCAAAGCACACCGAAAGTTTCAAATACCGAATTCAATTTATATTAAAAAAGAGTGTGGTCACTATAGCGTCTCGTTTTGTTATGACAACAGAGAGAACGATCATGTATGGCTGACTGATGCAGAACATCTCGATTACTTAAAGAATCAAACAGCAGACTATTTAAACGATCATGTGATAGGAATTGATCGAGGTGTGGTAGTACCAGCACAATCCAATGATCAATCATTTGATTTCACGATAGGTCAAAAGAAGAATAAAGCGAAAGCGGAACGCTATATTAAACGATTACAACGAAAGCTTGCAAGGCAAACGCATATAGCCTCTCATCGCTGGGTTAAAACAAAAAAGAGGATAGCGAACCATTATGCTAAATGCAGACATATTCGCCAAGATTTTTGTCATCAAACGAGTCATGCGTTAGTAGAGAGTAAAGCTAAAGTATTTATATTTGAAGATTTAAAGGTCTCTGTGATGATAAAGGTTCCTAAAGCGAAGCAAGATGTCAATGGTAGATTTATTTCAAATAAAGCCAAACAGAAAGCCGGATTAAATAAAGCGATATTGGATAAAGGTTGGCATCAATTAGAAGCGTTTACCCGTTATAAAGCTCATCAAGTTAACAAAGTTGTATTTAAAGTAAGTGCAAGCTATACGAGTCAAGAATGTGCTAATTGCAGCCACATTCATCCTGATAACCGAAAGAGCCAAGCGCACTTTCAGTGTGGTTATTGTGGACACGTTGATCATGCTGACAGAAATGCTAGTCTCGTAATCAAGAAAAGAGCAATTAATTTGATTTTAGACACTGGAACGGTGTTGTCGGCTAAGGGAGTGTTAACCTCTGCCGATATTGGACGAGGAGCCAAGAGTCAATCTAATAAGAGCATGCTCTTATCAGTATCTGGCAATGAGTCGTCAAAAAAGAAAAGAATAGCGGCGACGAAAGTCGCCGCTTAGTATTAGAAGCTATCGGCTTTAGCCGAGAGTAGTTCACCCTCTTAATACTCTTACAATGGAATAAGATGCGATTTTTCTGTTATGGAGTATAAGTCCATAGTTAGTCGCTGGAATCTTATCATTTTTACCAGCGTTGTTGCATAATTCCGTACTGTCGTTGCGACGAAGCAACCCAAAAAAGTATCTGATTTTATAAATTTGCATATTTTCTTTCTTGCTTCGGCCGCTTACAGTGGCCTCGCAAAGATGATGTTTGCATAGAAAATGATTTATGCAACAACGCCATTAATTACAGGAAATTTTGTCGTGTACTGAGGGAAAATAGGAGCAATAAAATAATATGTTTCAATCAAATAATGAAAAAACTCATGACCTTGTTATCAAGAATGAACCGTATCGTTATGATGAAAGATTTCCTCTACTCTCCATTCATCTCACTTCCAATAGACCGGATCAATTTTCCGAATTTGTAAATAATATTCATTTAAATTGTATGAACAAAAATGCTTATGAAATTTTTGTTAAAATTGATACTGAAGACACCGCCATGATCGAGTGTGTTAACGCGCTAGCAAAACAATATGGCCATCATAAAATCAAACCTTTTATTGCTCCTAAAAAATTAGGTCCATGGAGCGCATGGGAATCCTTTAATGATATGTTCCACTTCACTCATCCCAATGCATATTTCTTATGGAATCCTTCTGATGAAGTAAGAATGAACACTTTTGAATGGGATAAAGCGCTCGTTAATTATATCGGATTTTATCCTGATCATGTTTTTCGCTTAAAACTTTCAGATAATCGTTTGCGGAATTTTTACAAACTCGCTGATGTATTGCGTGATCCCGACAACTTTCCTTTTATCACAAAAAAATGGATGGACATTTGCAATGTTTGGGGTGACTGTCATAGTCCCGATGTATTTCATCAAGCCATATCATTTTACCTTGGTAAACAAAATATCTTTCGTGATATTCCTATTTTTGATATTGAATTAAGCGGGATTGAAGCTGGATTACTTATTCCAGATGCAAAAAAAATGGATAGAGTTCTTAATGTACGTCGATTATGGCTGATTGCTTTATCTAAACAAATGCGTAGTCGATATATCGCTCATGCAAATAAATTGCGATTTTATATTAAATCAGTACAACGAGGTGCTAGCGAAGTAAAAATAAAAGATCAAACAAATTACCCCTCAAAGTTGGAATGCAGCAATAACGTTTACATGCAGGAAAATATTAAATGCGTTGATAAAAGTATTATCACTTACGCATTAAAACTACGAAATGAATATATCCAGCCTAAAATTAGATTTTTAAAATCGGTTTTAATTACCAAGCCAATGAAAATTTTTTTCCTTAGTCCTATTATGTCATTAGTTTTTATTTTCTCTTTATACGCTTTATTGAAAAATGATATTTCATCATCAACAAAAACCATTAGTATTGTATTATTATGTTTAAGTGCCTGGCGTTTAGGATTTAATTATAATCAACAAGGCAGTATATTAAAGTCAAGATTAAGATTTTAAATTTATTTGTAATTCTCCAGTAACAAAACCAATCTCATATCCCATCTCATCTTGCTTGACAGCAAAATCATCAGCAAGATAATACCCAAGCACCATCGCTAATTGCTCGCCTACAAAAATAAGAGGAATGCGATTTCGTTCCCAAGGTGGCACCCCCCATTCTTGAAAGAGATTTTTTAAATATTGTTTTCCTCGTTTTCCTAAATGATAAGCTTCTCCCCCACAGCGAAATCGTACTGAAACCCGTTTAATATCCACCCGTAATCCATTTCCTTTATTTAAAACGGCTGTTAACATGCCTAATCCTGGCATTGAAAGCGGTTTAGTCATATCCCAATCCAACACTTGCTGTGTATCATGTGGTAATAACTGCGGCACTAGATAAAGATCATCCCGAAAACGACGTAATTCTACATTGTGCCAACGCACACAAGGCATGCGATCATGTTTTGCCAATAAAACCGTTTGACAAATGGATGTCAATTTTTTCTGATCGGGCATGAGACAAGCGAGCTTACTCAACCAGGTCCGTAACACTAAACGCTGCTTCGCTTGATCTAAATGCAAAAGTTTAGCAACAGAAAGTGTATTCACTTGAGAACCAGCTGTTTTAACCCTTATTGTTTTAGACATATCTTCAAGTAATACTTGAGCTTCTGCACAATGCGCTGCGCTTCGCGCTAGTAAATGGGTTGCCTTTGGCCAACGCTGCTTTAATCGCGGCAAGATCTCTTGTCGAATATAATTACGCATGAAACGATGATCCTCATTCGATGGGTCATCTATCCATTTTAATTGATATTGTTCTGCATAATGTTGTAATGTAACGCGAGGAAAATCCAATAAAGGTCGTGCATGAAAACCACGGCTAAAAGTAGTCACAAGCGGCATAGCTGCAAGCCCTTTCAACCCTGCACCACGCAATAATTGCAACAAAACCGTTTCCGCTTGATCATCTTGCTGATGTGCTGTTAATAATACATCACCATCTGCCATGTAATTGGCAAAAACGCTATAACGTTCTTCTCTAGCTATCTCCTCTAAACTATCACCTGGATGTAATTTAATTTGAATAGCATGCTCTATAAAATCAAAGTTATAGTGTTTACAAATGTCAGCGCAATGTAGCGCCCAAACATCGGCATGTGGATGCAAGCCATGATGAATGTGAATGACTTTCAATTGAATCGGTGTCATCTGATGGTATCGTGCACAGAGCGCTAATAATACTCTAGAATCTAAACCACCACTATATCCTAACCAGAATGTTTGTTTAGAATGATATGTAGAAAAAAAATTGGAAATGGCTTGTAACAACATTTAAGAATGTAACCCATACGACATGAGACGCTTATAACGCTCATCTAATAATGTAGAAGTAGGATAAGATTGCAGCCTGGTGAGTTGTTGCACCAAATATTTTTTTAATGTTTGAGCCATAGCATCATAATGACGATGCGCCCCGCCAAGCGGTTCTGGAATAACATCATCAATTAATCCTAATTGCAAAATTCGATCTGCTGTTAAATTCATGGCATCTGCTGCCTCAGGCGCCTTTTCCGCGCTTTTCCAAAGAATAGATGCACATCCTTCTGGCGAGATAACCGAATAAATGGCATATTGCAGCATAGCAATGCGATCCCCCACCCCAATTGCTAATGCACCACCCGATCCACCTTCGCCAATCACAATACAAATGATGGGTGTTTGCAATCGCGCTAATACAAATAAGTTGCGTGCGATCGCTTCACTTTGATTGCGTTCTTCAGCACCAATACCTGGATAAGCGCCTTTGGTATCAATAAAGGTAATAATTGGTAATTTAAAACGCTCTCCCATTTGCATGATGCGTAAAGCCTTGCGATAGTCTTCGGGATTTGGCATGCCAAAATTACGTTCGATTTTTTCCTGTGTTTTTTTTCCTTTTTCATGGCCAATCACAATCACCGGCTGCCCCTCTAATCGTGCAGTCCCTGCCACAATAGATGCGCCAGCAGATGTCATTCTATCTCCTAAGAGTTCATCAAATTCAGTAAAAATACGTGACATATAATCCGTGGTTTGTGGCCTAAGAGGATGGCGTGCAAGTTGTGTAATTTGCCAAGGAGTGAGCTTGCTAAATATTTCTTTAATCAATAGGTTACATTTGGATTCTAAACGATTTATTTCTTCGCTTAAATTAATATCAGCATCGGTTCCTACCATCCGTAATTCTTGGATTTTAGCTTCTAATTCAGCAATAGGCTGTTCAAAATCCAGAAAATTGATATTCATATGAGCCTTCTATGATGAATGAAAAAAATATATGATATCACTTCTAACCCAGATGTTTCATCTAGGATGCACTCATGCAACCCCATTTTATTCATTTACGCATGCATACTGAATATTCTTTAAAAGATGGATTACTAACCATTCCTAACATAATGAATAAATTGATAATTTTTGGTATGCCTGCCATTGCCATTACTGATCGCAACAATCTATTTGCTACGATGAAATTTTATAAAGCGGCATTAGAAGCCGGGATTAAACCAATCATCGGAGTTGATGTGTGTGTCGCAAAATCTGCAACTTCTAAACAAGCTTATCGTCTTACTTTATTGTGTCAAAATAACGAGGGCTATCGCAACTTAGTAAAATTAATATCACGCAGTTATGTTGAGGGCCAAAAAACGAATCATCCCGTGATTCAAAAATCCTGGCTAGCCACTTATTCGCCAGGATTAATTGCTTTATCAGGCGCTAAAGAAGGGGATATTGGGGTAGCTTTACTATCACAAAACAACACACAAGCCAAAGAATGCTTACAGTATTGGCAAACTATTTTTCCATCCCGTTTTTATATCGAAATAAGCCGCGTTGGTAAGCCACAAGAAGAAAGCTACATCCACTTAGCTTTACAATTATCCGAAACAACCCATGCTCCATTAGTTGCAACCAATGATGTGCGATTTTTAGATCGCGAAGATTTTGAAGCACATGAAGCACGTGTCTGCATTCAAGAAGGATTAGCGTTAAATGATGCGCGACGTACACATAATTATACCGATCAACAATATTTACGCAATCAAGAAGACATGCAACGATTGTTTGCAGATATTCCAGAAGCACTCGCAAATACCATAGAAATTGCTAAACGATGTAATGTTAGCTTTACACTCGGCCAAAATCGTCTTCCTCATTTTTCTGTACCAGAAACCTATACTGCTGAAAGTTATCTTTCTGAAATTGCGCATGCAGGTCTTAAAGAGCGCCTGCAAAAACGATTCGATACACAAGCGGAAATTTTTTCGCATCAACGCCGACCTTATGATCTTCGTTTATCTCAAGAACTAGACGTGATTAATAAAATGGGGTTTGCTGGTTATTTTTTAATAGTTGCTGATTTCATTAAATGGGCAAAAGAAAACGGTATTCCTGTTGGACCAGGTAGAGGATCAGGCCCAGGTTCGCTAGTCGCCTACACGTTAAAAATTACTGATCTTGACCCTTTATTTCATGATTTACTATTTGAACGTTTTTTAAATCCTGAACGCATCTCCATGCCCGATTTTGATATTGATTTTTGTATTGAAGGTCGCGATCGAGTTATTGAATATGTGATGGAGAAACACGGCCATGAAAGTGTTGCACAAATTATTACTTATGGCACCATGGCCGCAAAAGCGGTCGTGCGTGATGTAGGGCGTGTATTAGGATTAGGCTATGGTTTTGTCGATAAAATTGCGAAACTCATTCCTTTTGAGCTCGGTATGACGCTCGAAAAAGCAATCGCTCAAGAACCTTTACTACGCGAACGTTATGAACATGAAGAAGAGGTGCGCACCTTAATTGACCTTGCGCGCAAATTAGAGGGCATTGTACGCAATGTTGGAAAACACGCAGGTGGCATTGTGATTACGCCTGGTAAATTAACCGATTTTGTTCCATTGTACTGCGAGCCTAATGACGCAGCACATGTCATTACCCAGTTTGATAAAGATGATGTTGAGGCAGTTGGTCTGGTAAAATTTGATTTTTTAGGATTAAAAACATTAACCATCATTGAATATGCTTTGCGTGTGATCAATAAGCAACGTGAACAAGAACATCAACCGCCTATTGACATTAATCTTATTCCACTTCATGATCCACTCACATTTAAATTATTAAAAGAATGTCAATCCACCGCAATATTTCAATTAGAATCCCATGGTATGCGTGATCTCATTAAACGATTACAACCTGATTGTTTTGAAGATCTCATCGCTTTGGTTGCTCTGTTTCGTCCTGGTCCATTGCAAGCAGGAGCAGCCGATGATTTTATTAATCGAAAACACGGTCGCGCCAAAATTGTTTACCAACATCCTCTACTCACTCCTATTTTACGTCCAACCTATGGAGCCATTGTTTATCAAGAACAAGTGATGCAAATTGCTCAGGTACTCGCTGGTTATACCTTAGGCTCTGCAGATTTGTTGCGTAAAGCCATGGGAAAGAAACAACCAGATGAAATGGCTAAACAACGAGAAATTTTTTGTCGTGGCGCAATGAAATATAAAGTAAATGCTGAGGTTGCTAGCCATATATTTGATCTCATGGAAAAGTTTGCCGGTTACGGATTTAATAAATCTCATTCTGCATCTTACGCATTAATTGCTTATCAAACTGCCTGGTTAAAAGCACATTATCCTGCTGCATTTATGTCCGCCGTATTATCAGCTGATATGGATAAAATCGATAAAATAATGATATTGCTCGATGAATGTCAATCGCTTAAACTCCATGTTTCGCCTCCCGATATAAATAAAAGCGAATATAAATTTAAAGTAATAGATGAAAAACACATCATGTATGGTCTTGGCGCAATTAAAGGTGTGGGGCTTGCTGCCATCGAAAATATGATGAGTGTACGAGAACGAGATGGAAACTTTAAAAATTTATTTGATTTCTGCCATCGTGTTGATTTACGTAAAGCAAACAGGCGCGTTCTAGAAGTATTGATTAAATCAGGGTGTTTTGATTCATTTAATCAACAACGGTCTATACTATTTACCTCTATCGATCTTGCACTGCAACAAGCAGAACAAACGCTGCATAATCAATTGCATGGTCAACATGATTTTCTAGGCATGCAAATAGCAACAGATCTAACAGAATATCAAGACACCCCTGCATGGAGCGAAGAAGCACGTTTGCGCGGAGAAAAAGAAACGCTAGGCTTTTACTTAAGCGGACACCCATTAAATCGTTATTTAAATGAGCTTGCACATTTTACTACCTGCCAATTAATTTCATTAAACATTAAGCAACATCACACTGCGCGAATAGCTGGCATCATTACTCATGTCCGCACACGCCAGACTAAAAAAGGAGATCGACTAGCGATTCTTAACATCGATGATGGTAGCGCACAAATGGAGGCTATCTGCTTTCCTGAATGCTTCCATAAGCATCGCAAATTAATTAACCCTGACCAACTGATTATTATTGATGGTGAAGTTGGTTTAGATGAATTTAACAATCACATTCGCTTGATTAGTCGTGAACTATATACCATAGAACAGGCTCGGGAACGATTTGTTAAATATTTACAAATTAGCTTGCAAGACACACACACATTCGATCCACATCAATTTGAGCAATTAATCACACAACATCTTGGTGGTCACTGCCCTATTGTGATTGGTTATCGTCACGACCACATTCAAACCAACATAAAACTTGGAAAAAATTGGTTAGTCAAGCCAACCGATGATTTATTAACGATAATCATTGAACAGTTGCCTATAGAGAATGTAAAATATGTCTATTGAAATCCCATTTGCTTTGGATAAAAAATTAATTCGAATTTGTCGGAAAATACCAGAAAATTCTGAACTTTATTTAATAGTTCAGCGCCTTAATGTAAATAAAATTTATTTAGATAATTTAATAAGAGAATTTAAAACTCTTTGCGAATTAGAACATGATAAAAAAAATTCCAACAACGATCTTTTATTATTAGAACAATATAAACTAGCCATATTAGAAAACTTTTATCACTATCTCAACGATCAGTATTCTCAAAAAAAATGTGAGGAAAAAAAACAGCAATCAAAGATATGGTTAGCTTTAAAAGCCCTGTTTTTTATGTTGATTGGACTTTTTGGAATGAGCACAAGCGGCGTATTCGATTTTTTATTTATAAAATCATTACTATCAATCATTCCGCATATTACTCATCCCTTAGTTTTTATTATTTCTGGTGTTTGTACT
This sequence comes from Gammaproteobacteria bacterium RIFCSPHIGHO2_12_FULL_37_34, assembly GCA_001801495.1. Taxonomy (GTDB): domain Bacteria; phylum Pseudomonadota; class Gammaproteobacteria; order DSM-16500; family DSM-16500; genus Aquicella. Next base: position 601 of record MGXW01000044.1, on the reverse strand, counting down.
ATTTTAAATGCGGCGTTATATGCTTCGTTTCAAATAGCCATATTAAAAAATATGCTCGGAATTAACTTTGCGAACATCAATCATTTATCCTTACACCAAAAACAGATTCAAATGACTAAAAACATGAACACACTGTTACTCGATTCCACGATTAATAATCAAATGAGTCCTGCAAACTATCAAGGTTATAGCCGCATGGCAATAGTTGCAAATCAAAATATTACCCATCTAAAACCAAAATATGCCGGTAGCTATCAAGAAAAATGGTATTTGAAAATACCTCGTTATGGAATATTAGGGTTTGGCGCCTTAATGACTATGGCAGGAGGGTATTTTATGGGTGTTTCATTAGTAACAGGCGTGTTACCAATGTTAGTAGGAACACCGCCTGGCTGGATAATTATTGGCTTTTCTATGGTTTGTATGGTTGCTTTGTATTTTGCAATGCGCAATACCGCTCTTTCAGGCACAACGCATTCATCAGCAAAGCAGTTTAACGAAATTAAAGAAAAATTATATAAAAAATTTAACGTTCGAAATGAAATGGATTTTGAATATGCTTATAGTAATAAGCCAAACAAGACACAAACTTATCCTTCCG
>MGXW01000043.1 GCA_001801495.1 Gammaproteobacteria bacterium RIFCSPHIGHO2_12_FULL_37_34 | reverse complement strand
CATGCATATTGAGTTGCCAATAGCCATAAGCCATGGTGAGCTGGTAGAAATCAGTTAATAATGGCGAATAATGCAACATGAGTGGCCCTTTAAGTGACTATACATTCTTGAATAGCACACATTATAATGATTCTTTCAAGAATATACAGAAGGCCTTCAGACATGTTTAGATTCATGATCATAGCATGGATCAGTTTACTGTTGATTTCCTGCTCTACTCACGGTGATACAAGTATGCTTTCATTTGGTCGAAGCGATACAACAACGGATAAAGGGATGCGATATTTGTTGGGTCGTGGGGTGGCGCGTGATGATAAACAGGCTTTTTATTATTTTAGCCGCGCAGCAAATGATGGTGATCCTTTTGCCGAAAACGAATTAGCTTATATGTATGCTGCTGGTAAAGGCATTGAGCGGGATTACACCAAAGCATTATATTGGTATCAACAAGCTGCCAATCATGGATTAGCAAGTGCCCAATATAATCTTGGATTGATGTATCTGTATGGTTTAGGCGTATCGCCTAATAAAACACTTGCTCGCAAATGGTTTCAAGCATCCAGAGCGCATGATTTTGAACCAGCACGTGATGCATTAGTGCGTTTGAACGCATGACTTTTATTCCTCGTAAGCGTTTCTCGCAACATTTTCTAAGAGATAAAGAAATGGTTCACCGCATTATTACAGCGCTTGATCCCAAACCGCATGAGCATCTTGTTGAAATTGGCCCTGGGCAAGGTGCGCTTACTTTCCCAATTCTTGAAAACACCCATGAGCTAGAAGCCATTGAGCTTGATCGCGAACTAGTTGCTTTACTTCAAGCACACGATAAAAAAATTGGAAACTTACAGATTCATTCAGCAGATGTATTAACTTTTAATTTTGCTGATCTTAAACAAGATGAACGTTTACTCCGAATTTTTGGTAATTTACCTTATAATATTTCAACGCCTTTGATTTTTCATTTATTAAGTTTTACTTCTATTATTGCAGATATGTTATTTATGTTGCAAAAAGAAGTAGCTTGGCGTTTAGCCGCTCGTGTGAATACGAAACAATACGGACGCATGAGTGTGATGGTGCAATATCATTGTCATGTGGAAGTGTTATTTGATGTTCCGGCAGATGCATTTTACCCAGTTCCGCAGGTTTGTTCGAGCATTGTTCGATTAGTTCCACACCGTCAAGCGCCTTATTTTGTTAAGGATTATGCTTTTTTTGCAAAAATAGTTAAATTAGCATTTGGGCAACGAAGAAAAACATTGCGAAATAGCTTGAAAGATCTTATTGATGATGACTGTTGGATGCGTTTTCAATTATCCTCTGGTTTGAGGCCGGAGAATTTAACAGTAAAAGATTTTGTTGAATTCAGTAATCAATTGGGTCAGTAATATGACAACTTATGCAATAGGCGATGTTCAAGGATGTTTTGCTCCACTTAAAATATTGCTTAAACAAATTCAATTTGATATCGAGAAGGATACGCTTTGGTTTACAGGTGATTTAGTTAATCGTGGCTTGCATTCACTGGACGTGCTACGTTTTATAAAATCACTTGGCGTGAAGCAAATAACAGTGTTGGGTAACCATGATTTACATTTGCTTGCGGTAGCCTATGGTGTAGCAAATATGCAGTCTGGGGACACATTCAATGAGATTTTATCAGCATCTGACCGTGATGAGCTTATCAATTGGTTACGTTTTTGCCCGCTGCTTCATGATGCAGCGGGTTATGTATTAACACATGCTGGATTGGCTCCTTCATGGAGCCTTCCAGAAGCAATCAAATTGGCACGTGAAGTAGAGCAAATTTTGCGAGGAGATTCACCAGAATATTTTTTAGCGAATTTATATGGCAATCAACCCGATTGTTGGAGTGATCAATTATCTGGTATAGAGCGATTACGATGCATCATCAATTACTTCACGCGCATGCGATTTTGTTATCCCGATGGACGATTAGATTTATCATTTAAAGGCAAAATAAGCAATAAACCTCAAGAATTAATACCATGGTTTCAAGTGAACACACGAGTCAATACAGATTTAAAAATTATTTTTGGTCATTGGGCGGCGCTTGGTGGTCAAGCAGATGTTCCAAATGTATATCCATTGGATACAGGCTGTGTATGGGGCCATTGTTTAACGGCGATGCGTTTAGAAGATGAAAAGCGGTTTAGTGTGAAGTGCGTATGAACATTCTCATTTTTTATGTTTTCTTTTAAGCGTAATAAAACTATATGCATATGGATTATTTTTATCTGCGCGATGAGTTGTTCTTTTTATTTCCTTCCATTCATTATTCAATGGAGGAAAGTAAACATCACCTGTAAATTGGCCATGAACAATAGTCATATAAATGCATTGGATGTAGGGCAGCCATTGTTGATAAATGTCAGCGCCACCTATAACAAAAATTTTTTTCATGGCATGAGAAATTGCCCAATCGATGCCTTCTTGAATACTATGAATCATCACGCAGCCTTTAGCGTGGAAAGCGCTATTGCGAGTCATCACAATATTAATACGATTGGGTAATGGTTTACCGATAGATAGAAATGTTTTACGCCCCATGACAATAGCATATCCAGTAGTCATTTTTTTAAAATGTTTTAAATCAGCAGGCAAATGCCACGGTAAACGATTATTTTTACCAATCAGACGATTTTCTGATAGGGCGACAATCGCGGAGAAGGTAGTTTTTGGGTTGTTCATACTTTCTATACTTTCTATCTCTTGTTATTTTCGTTAAGATGATCAAGTTTGTTATGAATGATGAGCTAATATGAAACCAACATCCTTACCAAAATTTTTTGAATTAAGCGCCTCGCTTAATAAAACTACACTTAAATTGCATGCATCTCAAGCGCATGGTTTGATTTGTGGTATTATTTGTGGCGGCTCAGATCATCAAATGGCATGGGAAAATTTGATAACAGGTGGTAAAACCACAGGTAAAACCCATGAACTGTTGCAAACTTTATATGAAACAAGTGCTCATTTATTGGATAGTTATTTGGTTGAATTTCAGTTGATATTACCGGCTGATTCACAGGCGCTCTCCGAACGAGCAGAAGCATTGACATTATGGTGCCAAGGTTTTTTAACTGGTTTAAAACTAGTAAATATTCCTATCATCGATCGTGAATCCAGCGAAATGACGGAAGCTATTAACGACATTATTGAAATTGCGAAAATGAATTATGAAGAGGTGGTTGCAAGTGAAGAAGATGAAGCAGCTTATACCGAATTAGTAGAATTTATTCGAGTAGCAGTTATCCTCATTTATCAGGATTTGCGAGAAGAGGAGTCATCCCAACAATCGTCGAGCTCTTCTGCGCATTTACATTAAGGATGAATTATGATCAATCGAGCAGAATATGCTAAGCGACGTAAAAAATTGATGCAACAAATCGGCCCAACAGGCATTGTTATTCTTCCCTCAGCTTCAGAAACGATACGAAGTGGTGATACCGTTTATTCTTTTCGTCAACAAAGTGATTTCTATTATTTAACCGGATTTGATGAACCAGAAGCAGTGATGGTATTGGCGCCAAAACGTAAGGCAGGCGAATATATTTTGTTTAATCGACTTCGCGATCGCGATCGTGAGATTTGGGATGGTTCGCGTGCTGGTCAAGCAGGAGCATGTAAGGATTTTCTTGCTGATCAAGCCTTTCCTATTCAACAATTACAATCCATGTTGCCGGAATTATTGACAGATAGACAATCTGTTCATTATCCCATCGGGATGCAGAAATCTTTCGATGACATTTTATTGCAAGCTATTAATAAAATTCGCAGCATGATTCGTAGTGGCATGCAATCGCCGATCGCATGCATGGATGTGAGCCCATCCATTCATGAAATGCGTTTATTTAAAAGCACTGCGGAAATTGCGGCATTGCAGCGTGCTGTAGATATTACAGTGCAAGCACATATGCGAGCAATGAAAGCATGTAAACCAGGTGTCATGGAGTATCAATTAGAAGCCGAATTGCTTTATGAGTTTTATCGACAAGGTTCGCGTTATCCTGCTTATAGCTCTATTGTGGGTGGGGGAAAAAATAGCTGTATTTTGCATTATATTCGTAATGATCAGAAATTAAAAAATGGTGAGGTAGTGTTGATTGACGCTGGAGCAGAATATCAAAATTATGCGGCAGATATTACGCGAACGTTTCCTGTGAATGGTCGGTTTTCTAGAGAGCAACGTGCGATTTATGAAATTGTGTTAGCTGCACAGCTTGCTGCTATTCGAACAATTAAACCCGGCGCCTTATGGACAGCTGCACAAGATGCGATTGCGCAAGTAATAACAGAAGGGTTGGTAGCGCTTGGCATTCTAAAAGGTAACGTAAACAATCTTATTAAAAAACAAGCTTATTTTCCTTTCTATATGCATCGATCTGGTCATTGGTTGGGATTAGATGTACATGATGTTGGGCGATATAAAATTAAAAACAAGTGGCGCACACTTCAACCAAATATGGTATTGACGATAGAGCCAGGCATTTACATTTCAGCAGATATGCAAGGTGTGCATCGGCGATGGCATCATATCGGGGTTCGTATTGAAGACGATATTCTAGTTACTTCCAAGGGGTGTCGTGTATTGAGTGATAAACTCCCAAGAGAAATCGCAGATATAGAAGCTGTGATGAGCAAATAGATTGTGCTCGTGATACACGGCAACGAGAATTTTCATGCATTATGATCTCATTATTGTTGGCGGTGGTTTGGTTGGCGCAAGTTTAGCATTGTCTTTACGCTCATTAAAATGGCGTATCGCATTAATTGAGGCGACATCCGCACGATCAGATGACCCACGTTTGTTTGGGTTAACAGCAAGCAGCTGCCAGTTTTTAAAAAATTTAAATTTATGGCAACAATTAGCTGACTATGCTACCCCCATTCATCAGGTTCATGTGTCCTACCAAGGTTGTTTTGGGGCCATTCGTTTGCATCATACGGATGTGCATGTGCCGCAGTTAGGGTATGTTATTCCTGCTCGTTATATTGAAGCAGCTTTGCATGCCGAGTTGATTTTGAAATCAAACGTTGATTATTATTGCAAAGCAACAGTACAAGCATTGCAACAAGCCAATCTTATCGCGCTTACTGTGCAAACAGATGTGGGTGAAAAACTATTACAATCACCTATTGTGATTGCTGCAGATGGTGCAGAATCAACTATACGTAAACAATTAAATATTGAAACCGAAATCATTGATTATCAACAAAGCGCGATAGTTACTCAAACATTTCTGCAACGTTCACATCATTATATTGCTTATGAACGATTAAATGCACGTGGAGCAATTGCCATGTTGCCACTACTTGATAACAAATGCGCAACCATTTTTACAGCAGATCACGCCACTATTACTCAATTCATGGCATTATCAGACGAAGCTTTTGTTGCTTTATTACAAAAAGAATTTGGTTATCGATTAGGGCGATTTGAAAAAATTGCGAAACGTTATGTGTTTCCTTTAAAAATGGTTCAAGCAAAAGAAAATATACGACAAGGCGTTTTATTATTGGGAAATGCCGCACATGCCTTACATCCCATTGCTGCGCAAGGGTTTAATCTTGCTCTTTATGAAGTAGCTATATTGAGCGATGCTATTCGGAGTAAGGTCATTGCTGGTCAACTATTTTCTCAGATAGATTTAGAAAAAGCTATGCACTATACTCATCGCCAGCGATCATTTAGCATCTTTACCTCGCATCAATTGGCGCAATTATCCAAATACCATTCGCCACTCTTGAATATGTGTTTATCATTAGGTATGGTTGGCTTAGATAACATCAAGCCAATGAAGGAATTTTTTATTCATAAAATGATAGGAATGGCGAGCTGAGTTAAACATGGAAACCAAATCTACTTTAAATATTGAACAGGAATTGATAGCAATCACTCAACAATTATTGAGTGAATCAGGTCAACCCTATAAAAGAGATATTCAGTTAGATGCTTCTCTTAGTCGGCATGTAGGAATGGATAGCCTAACACGTGCCGAATTATTTCAGCGGATAGAAAAAAAATTTAAAGTAACTATTCCGGATCGATTATTGGCAGATGCTGATACGCTACACGATGTTGTTCATTATCTTCGAGAAACCAAATTAACCTCTACCATCACTGTGCGACAAGCAGTTGTTAGTTCACATGGGAAGCAATCTCATGTGGATCCGAAGCGCTTGCAATCATTGGTTGATGTTTTACTGACTTATGGTGAAAAATCACCGAGCAAAACCCACGTTTATTTTCAAAACGAAGATGGTCAAGAAGAAGTGATCACCTATCAGCACTTGCTTTTTTCTTCTTTGCGTATCGCACAAGGGTTGCGAGAGCGCGATCTCAAGAAAGGTGAAACGGTTGCTATTATGTTGCCAACGCAAGCGGGATTTTTTTATAGTTTTTTTGGCGTGTTATTAGCAGGGGGTATTCCGGTTCCTATTTATCCACCGTTTCGCGCCCACATGCTTGAAGCTTATACTAAAACTGAAGCTCGTATTTTGCGTAATGCAGAAGTGCGAATATTAATTACATTTAATCAAGCAGAAAAATTAAGTCATTTAATGAAAGCATTTATTCCGAGTTTAAAGGAAGTTACAACCGTTGATACATTATTGCAATCGCAACAATTGGCTTCACCTTATCACGCCAAATCGGATCATTATGCTTTTATTCAATATACATCTGGTAGTACCAGTGATCCGAAAGGGGTGTTGCTCACGCATGCCAATTTATTAACAAATATTCGTGCTTATGGTCATGCTATTCAAGTGACATCTGATGATATTTCTGTTAGTTGGTTACCACTCTATCATGATATGGGATTGATTGGTTTGTGGTTAGGTAGTTTATATTATGGTATTCCGCTTATTTTAATGACACCGTTTGCTTTTTTAAATCATCCTGAACGTTGGTTGTGGGCTATTCATTATCATCGCGGTACGCTCTCTGGCGCACCTAATTTTGCCTACGAGCTTTGTATACGAAAAATTGATTATGCTAACATTGAAGGTTTAGATTTAAGCTCGTGGCGAGTGGCTGCAAATGGTGCTGAAAAAATTTATCCGCGTACCTTAGAAAAATTCGCTGAAAAATTTGCGCCTTACGGATTAAAGCGC
>MGXW01000042.1 GCA_001801495.1 Gammaproteobacteria bacterium RIFCSPHIGHO2_12_FULL_37_34 | reverse complement strand
ATATTTTTCGCCTGTCGCTTTTGAAAAACAGTGGTATCGACAACAGGGCTTCTCTCTTTCTACTGCCCATTAAAAGGTTGCAAGATCATTATACTACTTAGCTATATAAGATGCCGCTATAGTATTGCCTGTAAGAATAGATTGTTTAAAAACACATCATTGATTATGATATCTTGAGTATCATATTACCCAGCCCTTGAGCAACATGAGTATATCCAAACAACCGACTCCTATTGGTGTATTGTTAACAAATACTGGCACACCTTTCGCTCCCACCAAACAAGCTGTGCGGCATTATTTGCGTGAATTTTTATCTGACAACCATGTTATCCAATTACCACGCTTATTATGGTTGCCTATTTTATACGGGTTCATTTTACCAACACGCCCTCATCGATCAGCACAATTATATCAACAAATCTGGACGGTTGATGGCTCGCCCATGCGGGTAACCATGCAACATCTAGAAATACAGTTACAAGCAGCGCTAAACCAAGTGAATCCCCACCCCGTTGAAGTCGCCATTGGCATGAATTATGGACAACCTTCTATTCAAGAAGCTATCAAACAATTAATAAAGAAAAATGTAAAAAAAATAATTGCCCTCCCCCTTTTTCCACAATTTTCTAATACGACAACAGCATCAAGTATTGATCGCATAAAAAAAGCACTATCAGCAGGAACCACTGAACTTGAATTATCCTATATTGAAACTTACGCCACTCATGAATACTATTTGCAAGCGCTAGCTACATCAACCCGTCAACTCTGGAATAAAACAGAAGAAGCTCATCACTTACTCATCTCATTTCATGGTATTCCAGAACGATTTATTTTAAGAGGTGATCCCTACCAAACACAATGTCAACAAACTGCTCAGCTATTAGCTGCTAAACTTCAATTACCAAGCAAAGCATGGACCATTTGCTATCAATCCCGATTTGGCTATAGTCGTTGGCTAAAACCCAACACACAAAAATTATTGGCCGAGCTTCCATCACGTGGCATAAAGCACATTGATGTAATTTGCCCCGGATTTGCACTTGATTGCCTAGAAACATTAGAAGAAATCGCCATTCGAGGAAAAAAAATATTCTTAAAAGCAGGTGGACAATCATTGCGATACATTCCTGCTTTAAATGCTACTAAAACTCATATTGATTTGCTCATACGGTTGATTGAAAATAATTAATCGCACAGCTTGTGGGTGAAAATGTGTTCAAGGAAGAACATGCTATTTAATAACGAGCAAAAATTATCTTTCATCACTAGTTTAATCATTTTTTTCTGCTTAACTATCGCCTACGCTAAACCTTATTATGGCGCTAATTTTTCTTACCCCCTTGTGACCAAAGAACCACCAAGCTTGCACGGTTACCAATTCATGCTGACATACGATCCAGAAACCATACATTGGGAAAAATGGCTCTATGTTTATTTTGATGGTGGCTTTTCTCATTTTTGGATTACAAATAAGCCTTACTACACAACGCTTAATATTTATTCTATTGCGCCTGTCGTTCGAATGATGCTTCAGCAAAAAGAAAAAGTATCACTTTTTATCGATTTTAGTATAGGAGCAGCTTACCTCAATCATATCTACCTGGATAATCGTAAGTTGGGCATTCATTTTGCTTTTCAAGATAGAATAGGTGTTGGATTGCTCTTTGGAACCTCTCAACAGTTCATCCTTGGTTTACATGCAATACATTATTCCAATGCCCATCTTTCTAAACACAACTCAGGTATTACTATTCCAGTAATGCTCGATGTTGGTTACCGATTCCAGTAATATAAAGCCATGCAACGATTAACTCCGTTAAAAAATCATCAACAAGAAATTCAGCTGATCATCAATCGCACAGTCATAGCATTTATTGTAATCACTTGTTCCATTTTGTTACTAATGGGCCGGCTTATTTATCTGCAAGTATATAAACACAACCTTTATATAACGCTTTCTACAAAAAATTGGTTAGATTTGGTTCCAATCGAGCCTACCCGCGGATTAATTTATGATCGCAATCAAGTGCTGCTTGCTGAAAATATTCCTGTTTTTAGTTTAGATGTTATCCCTATGCAAGCTACAAACTTAGCAACCACTCTGCTTCAACTTAATAAAATTATTACTTTAAGTGAAAATGATATGATTCAATTTAATAAGCAACTCAAACAACATCGCCGTTTCGATGAGATTCCATTGAAGCTGCGTTTAACAGAAGATGAGGTTAATCGCTTTGCTGAAAATCAACATCAATTTCCAGGCGTCGTCATTAAAGCACGCTTAATGAGACATTATCCTTACGAAAAAAGCTTTAGTCACGTTATTGGTTATATGGGTCGTATTAACACACAAGAGCTTCAAGAAATTGATACTACCAATTACAGCGCTAGTTATTACATTGGCAAATTGGGAATAGAAAAATATTACGAAGAAGAATTGCACGGCAATGTTGGTTATCAACAAGTAGAAAATGATGCCCATGGGAAAACCGTACGAGTATTAAAAGAAATCAAAAGTAACCCTGGAAGAAATATTTATTTGACCCTTGACATTGGCTTACAACTTGCCGCTGAAAAAGCATTACATGGGCGCCGTGGGGCCATTGTTGCCATTCAACCAGCCACCGGGCAAGTATTAGCCATGGTGAGCGAACCCGGTTACGATCCTAATCAGTTTGTGTTGGGTATGAGTCAAAGCAATTATCAATCATTACAACAATCACAAGATCGGCCACTTTATAATCGAGCATTACGCGGATTATATCCTTTAGCTTCAACAATCAAACCTTATCTTGCACTTGCTGGACTTGAATCAGGCATCATCACACCTACTGATACTATTTATGATCCCGGATGGTTTCAGCTACGCAATCATACTCATCGCTTTCATGATTGGGTGCGTTATGGGCATGGAATGGTTGATTTAAACAAAGCCATTATAAGTTCCTGTGATGTTTATTTTTATCACTTAGCAAATAAAATGGGTATTCATCGTATGGATGCTATATTAACCCAATTTGGATTTGGCCGTTTAACAGGTATCGATCTTGAAGAAGAAATTGCTGGCATCCTTGCATCGCCTGAATGGAAACAACAAACCAAAGGTGTGCGTTGGTATGACGGTGATACAATCAATTCTGCCATTGGTCAAGGTTATATGCGTGCTACTCCTTTGCAATTGGCAGTGGCAACCTCTATTTTAGCGAATCGCGGTCAACATTTTATGCCTTATTTATTGCTTGGCGAACAGCTACCTGGGAAAGCGGTAATTCCTCAACAATCTGTTCTTCTCAATACTATTTCGTTGCGCACTATTTCCTGGGAAACTGTTATTACTGCCATGCAACATGTAGTGGCTACACCCGCAGGTACGGCTTATCGATATGGCCGTACCCATCGCTATACACTCGCCGCCAAAACAGGAACGGCACAAATCATAGCAAGGCGCGGAAATCGCGATGAAGTGGATAAACAACAAGACTTGGAAGAAAAATTACGCGATCATCATCTCTTTATCACTTTTGCGCCTATCGACAAACCTAAAATTGCACTCGCTGTCATTACTGAAAACAGCAATACTGCCATTGAAGTAGCACGAGATATTTTAGATTACTATTTAACATGAGTATCGTCTAAGCCAAGAGCAAGCTATTGACTTAGACGATACTCACGTTAAATAATTTTCCAATCCGACAGCATCAATATGTGTGGCGAGTGAAAATGATTCTTTACCCGGAAAAATAATAAATAATTTATCTAATTTAAGGTTTTCCATAGCAATTGTCATGGATTTTGTTATTTTAGGCGTATCCGTATATTTAAATTCAAATCCTAAACGCTTACCATTTTTGATAATGAGTAAATCTAATTCAGCATGTCCTTGTGTTCCCCAAAAATAATATTCACCGTCAGATGCTTCATGATGTCTAATAATGGACTCTAAGGCAAATCCTTCCCATGAAGACCCTAATTTAGGGTGGTGGTGTAAACTGTCATCGTTGAGAATATTTAATAAATAATGCAAAATGCCACTATCACGAAAATATATTTTAGGGGATTTTACTTGACGTTTTGAAATATTTTCAAACCAAGCAGGTACTTCACGCAACATAAATGTACCAACCAAAATATCAGTATAATGACGAATAGTTTTATGATTTAATCCGAGAGATTTCCCTATTTCAGATGCATTAAATATATTGCCATGATGGTGAGCAATCATCCTCCAGAAACGCCTTAACTCTGGTGGTGAAATTCTTATACCAAGATTAGGAATATCACGCTCAAGAAAAGTTTGCGTATATTCCCTACGCCAAACATAACTATCTTCATCAGTTTGCGATAAATAAGATAATGGAAACCCACCACGCAACCATAAACGATCAATACGATGCGTTTCTTCATAGGAGAAAGGTGTTGTCTCAATATACTGTATTCGACCTGCAAGTGTTTCAGAGGATTGTCGAATTAAATCACGAGAAGCGCTGCCTAGAATTAAATATCGTTGTGTTTTAACTTGATCTACCAATACACGTATTACTGGAAATAATTCTGGAATACGCTGAATTTCATCAATCACAATTAACTCTTTCAGAGGTTCAAGTGCTAGCTGTGGATGAGCTAATCGAGCTAAATCTGTGTTTTTCTCTAAATCAAAGTAATTTCTTGTTTTAATAGAACGGTATTCATGGTGAATATAATCATGAGCGAGAGTAGTTTTTCCACACTGCCTAGGTCCCAATAATGCAACAATAGGGTGAATTTTAAATGCTTTTTGTATACGCTTAATATAGTGTTTACGGTCCATAGTATCCTTGTAAATTGGTATTCTATCTCCCATTTTACAAGGATACTAAAAAAGGGTCAAATGATTATGCGATACTCAATAACCCAGCCGCTTGCGGCAGCGAAATTGCAAAAAATTGTGATAAAGCAGAGTCATTTGCTGACAAACGATTGATTGGTGTAGCATGGCGAGGATGCTTCTTCATTACTCAAAACGATGAAACTTCAGTATGCTAATAGATCACATTAAATCGCGATTTAAAAAACCACAAAACGATATGCGTTATCGGACAATGTGGCAATATTTGCATATCGATATTTTTTTATTTTCATTTCTTTTATTGCTTAGTATCGCTGGGCTTTTTATACTTTATAGTGCAAGTGGTCAAAAAATTGGAACCACTGAATTACAAACGATTCGCCTAATAGTAGCTTTTCTGGTCCTACTTATTATTGCCCAAATTCCCCCTATCACCTGGCAACGCTCAGCACCATGGATTTATATTGCCGGGTTATTGCTATTGATCATCGTCTTAATGACAGGTCATATCGGTAAGGGAGCACAACGTTGGCTCAATGTGGGCATATTTCGCTTTCAACCTGCAGAAATGATGAAGCTAAGCATCCCATTATTCCTTGCCTGGTATTATCACAACATTCATTTACCTATCACTATTAAATCCGTTTTAATTGCCTTACCTATTATTTTTATACCCGTTATCTTAACAGCTAAACAGCCCGATCTTGGCACAGCCATCTTGCTATTCATTGCTGGTAGTAGTGTTCTATTTTTTGCCGGATTAAGTGGAAAAATCATTGTTCCTCTATTTAGTATAATCATAATGAGTATCCCATTTTCCTGGTATTTTCTTCATGATTATCAACGCCAACGAGTGTTAACATTTTTAAGTCCGGAAAGAGATCCACTGGGTGCAGGATATAATATTATTCAATCTAAAATTGCTATTGGATCGGGAGGACTATTTGGAAAAGGATGGTTGAATGGCACCCAGTCCCATCTCCATTTTCTTCCAGAACATACTACTGATTTTATTTTTGCTGTTTCTGGGGAGGAATTTGGTTTGATTGGTAGCCTTGTTTTGATCCTATTTTTTATGCTCATCATCCTGCGCGGTTTCACCATCGCCATGCATGCTCAAGATACCTTTTCACGTTTATTAGCGGCTAGTATTACTTTAACTTTTTTTGTCTCATTTTTTATTAATATGGGCATGGTGACAGGAATTTTACCCGTTGTTGGCATTCCTTTACCCTTAATTAGCTATGGTGGTTCTTCTATGATCACGACTATGATTAATTTCGGTATCCTGATGTCTATCCAAACACACAGAAAATTAGTAACTACTTAACCTTAGGCAATGCTCGGCGTACAATAGATTTTATGTAGTTAAGGACAAGCTAATGAAGTTGCTCCTAATAAGTTTTAATATTTTTATCCTTTTTACCTTAATCTTATCACCCATAAGTTATGCAGACAGTGGCTTTGTTCATCGTCGCGATGTACAAGAATTTATAAAGAAAATGGTTAACGCCCATCAATTTAAAAAACAACAATTAATCGCTTTATTTAATGACGTTAAATTGCGTCCACAAGTCATGCACCAAGTCAAAAAACCATTAGAAAAAAAACCTTGGTTAACTTATCAAATGCTTTTTGTGAATGAATGGCGCATTAAACATGGCGTGGAATTTTGGAGAAAATACGAAAAAACTCTAAAAAAAGCAGAAAAAACTTTTGGTGTCCCTGCTGGGATTATCGTTGCAACCATTGGCATTGAAACCAAGTATGGTCAGCGAATTGGTGACTACCGAGTCATTGATTCTCTCTCTAATTTAGCCTTTAGCCATTCACCACGCGCACTCTTTTTTCGAAAAGAACTAGAGCATTTCTTATTGTTAACTCGAGAAGAACATCTTGATCCCCGCAAAGTAATGGGATCCTACGCGGGAGCAATTGGACAACCCCAATTTATGCCTAGCAGTTATAGGCATTACGCCATTAATTTCTCTAAAAGCGGAAAAACCAATTTATTAGACGATGAAGTAGACGTGATTGGTAGTATTGCAAACTATTATAAAAAAAATGGTTGGAAAACAAATGAGCCTGTCATTATACAAGCATCCATGACGGCAAATAGATATAACTACCTCACAAAAAACAACAAAATAGAACAAGCTTTTAAAATATCAGAATTATCTAAATATGGAATTTTCACTAAGAACAAAATTAAACAAGATACACTTAAAGTAAAAATAATTGAATTTCAAAACCATTATAGTAAAGAATATTGGTTAGGGTTCCGCAATTTTAATGTCATCAAACGTTATAATGCGAGCGACTTATATGCATTAGCAGTCTACCAAT
>MGXW01000041.1 GCA_001801495.1 Gammaproteobacteria bacterium RIFCSPHIGHO2_12_FULL_37_34 | reverse complement strand
CTCCATCCTGAATTTTTTTATTCTAGGCTCAATTTCTTGATCATAAAAGGCATCTTTCTCTAGCTTTTTTAAAGAATGGATGAATAGTTGTGCTTGATCATTGTACGATACAACATGATCGATTTGATTTTTGTTTTTTTCTAAGATTTTTTTTTGACCTAATAAATGGCATATTTTATCATTGATGGGATTACAGAAAAAATTTACATAGCTAAATAGCGATTTTAATTCTCCCAGTTGAGCATCAATATTTTTTATGTTGTTTGATAATTGCTCTGATCTTTTCTTTAGCGCATCCGATAAAAATCGTTGGTAGCGACCAGAAACGTATTTTTCAAAAAGATCGGTTAATTCATGGGTAGGGAGAGTAGGTGCGGTGAGATAACTTGCGATATGGATAATGATTTCAGGCGGTAAGATATTTTTATCAACAAATTCATGAGCGTACAAAAACCATGTTCGCAGCACCATATCTTGAATAGCCTGTGCTTGTTCCTTATTCAGGTGGTAATTTATTATCCAATAAGAATATTTAAGGATGTTTTGAAGAGCATGTAATAAGCATGGATTAATGGGTTGCTGCATTATTTCTTCGTCTATTAACAAAGAAATTTTCCTAGTTAATAAGTCTTCTCGACAATATGTACCTTCCCAATAACTCACTCCTTTATTCTGAGCGGTATCCATGTCAAGTTGAAACCACAAGTTCTCCTGACCATAAGGGCGTTGAGGCGTGATTTTATTAGCAAGTTCACCAATGCCAATTACGGTTCCATTTCCTTTTGGTGTGCTCACACGATCTAAAAATTTTATACCAAATCTCTCAAAAACATGAGCGTCGATGCATAAACAAACTGTGTTGTTATCTCGTGAGCATATTTCGATTTCTTTTATTTTCCCAAGGGCAACTATTTTTTGCACTTCATTATAGGTAGGATGGTAATTAAGCATACAATGATTTTTGGTGCTAAATCAAAATTCGCTGAAATTGAATAATATTTGCCTGCATAGAATCATTATTCGTGTAAATATCAATGACACCATCTCCGCCTATTGATGCTGCTAAACTTTTCATCATGCCTTCTAGCGTAGCATTTTGACGTTTTAATCCGAGCAGGTTATACCGTGAAATTTTAGCAATTCCAATGACACGGTATGCGGTATGCGGGGTTTTATCGCCAGCATATAATGCTACTTGATCTGGATTTTTTGCTGGATAAATTTCTTTAGTGGTATGAATAATACTTTGTCGATTAATAAAATTTGAAGCGACCTGAGTAGGGGGTTTTGCTGTTCCGCAGCTTATCAAAAGAATAGATATCCCTACAGCTCCTGCTACATGATAAATTTTCTTCATTGTTTTAATCCTTTAAATAGTGCTTGTTGTTATCCTATTCGATTGATGGGCAGAAGACAAGGTGTATAATGCTCCTATTAAAAGAGGGATATGTATGGCCGATATTTTTGAAATCGTACGCCACCATTTATTAGATCCAGCTGGGTTAACTGATCAACAGTTGCAATCTGTACTACATCATTTGGCTGGTCGCCAAATTGATTATGCTGATTTATATTTTCAATCTACTTACTCAGAGTCATGGGTATTAGAAGATAGCATTATCAAGGGGGGTAGTTTTGATATCGACCGAGGGGTTGGGGTGAGAGCAATGAGTGGTGAAAAGACTGGTTTTGCTTATGCTGATGACATCGTGATGCCCGCACTCGAACAGGCAGCAAAAGCTGCGCGCAGCATTGCAAAACAGGGTCAAGAACAATCTGTGCAGGCTTGGCATAAACTTCCCTGTCACGTTCTTTATCAACCAATCAATCCATTACATTCTCTTTCTGAACAAGATAAAGTCTCACTTTTGCAGCGTGTTGACCGTTATATTCGGCAAAAAGATTCACGTATCATTCAAGTGAATATGAGTTTAGCGGGTGAGTATGAAACCATACTGGTGGTAGGAATGGATGGGCATGTTGCTGCAGATGTGCGTCCTCTTGTACGGCTCAACATCAGCTTAATTGTTGAACAAAATGGTCGCCGTGAATCGGGTTATGCTGGAGGAGGAGGGCGATTTGATTATCAATATTTCATAGATCATCAATTAGCATTTCAATATGCTGATGAGGCCTTACGTCAAGCGTTGGTTAATCTTGAATCAATTGATGCGCCAGCTGGTCCCATGCAAGTTGTATTAGGTCCAGGATGGCCAGGTGTTTTATTACATGAAGCAGTAGGGCATGGGCTGGAAGGCGATTTTAATCGTAAGAAAATTTCTGTGTATAGTGATCGTATGGGAGAACGTGTTGCCAGTTCTTTATGCACCATTGTTGATGATGGAACATTACCAAATCGGCGTGGCTCATTGAATGTAGATGATGAAGGTATCCCGACACAAAATAATATTCTCATTGAAAACGGTATTCTCAAAAATTACATGATGGATAAACGTAATGCACGATTAATGGGCGTTCAATCTACTGGAAATGGTCGACGAGAATCTTACTCGCACTTACCCATACCACGTATGACAAACACTTATATGTTGGCAGGACAATCAACTCCTGATGAAATAATCGCCTCTGTTAAAAAAGGTTTGTATGCTGTCAATTTTGGTGGCGGTCAAGTTGATATTACCTCAGGCAAATTTGTGTTTTCTGCGAGTGAGGCATATCTCATTGAAAACGGAAAAATAGGTGCACCAGTTAAAGGCGCGACCTTAATTGGTAATGGCCCAGATGTTTTAAACAAAGTATCCATGGTTGGGAATGATTTACAATTAGATACGGGTGTTGGTATTTGTGGTAAAGATGGGCAAAGCGTACCTGTTGGTGTAGGGCAACCCACTTTGCGTGTAGATGAATTAGTAGTCGGTGGGACCAAATCATGAAAATGATTAATAAATTATCATTTGATATAAATAAGTTACAAGAAATTTCTCAGGATATACTTCATGAAGCGGCTCGATTAGGCGCAAGTCAAGCTGAAGTAGGAATAGGAACGAATAAAGGATTTTCAATTGGCGCACGCGGAGGCGATGTTGAAACAGTAGAGTACCACCAAGATAAAACCGTTGACGTTACAGTGTTTTTTGGAAAGCGCATGGGTTCAGCTCGTTTTTCTGATCTTACGGGGGACGCTATTCGTGCAGCAGTAGAGGCGGCTTGTCATATTGCAAAATTTACTGATGAAGATCCTGCAGCAGGTTTGGCAGATAAAAGTGAATTAGCATTTCATTATCCTCCAATGGATTTAGCTTATCCTTGGGGAATTTCAGTTGAAGAAGCTATTACACTAGCTTGTCAATGTGAGCAGGAAGCGCTTGCCTATGATAAACGCATCATGAGTGCAGAAGATATCCGAATAGCGACCATCGAAGCATTTGGTTTGCACGCAAACAGCTATGGATTTATGGGATGTTTTCCTTATACTAGGCATGAAATCAGTTGTGTATTAATCGCGAAAGAAAATAATGAAATGCAACGTGATTACAGTTACACAACCGCTTGTGATGCCAACGAATTGGAATCTGTATCATTGATTGCTAAACAAGCCGCAGAAAAATCCATACGTCGTTTAGGCGCAAGACGTTTGTCAACAATGAAAACACCCGTTATTTATATTGCTGAAGAAGCGCGAGGATTGTTAGGTTCTTTTGCAGCAGCTATACAAGGCGGAAGCTTGTACCGCAAAGCATCTTTTTTATTAGATCATTTGAATAAAAAAATTTTTCCAGATTTCATTCATATTGAAGAGCAGCCTCATTTACCCCGAGCATTGGGAAGCGCTCCATTTGATGATGATGGTGTAGCTACACGTCCAAATGTTTTTATTGAGAATGGTGTGCTGCAACAGTATTCTTTGGGTGTTTATTCAGCTCGCAAATTAGGTATGAAAACAACTGGTAATGCAGGTGGTATGCACAATTTTATTATTCGTCCGGGGACCAAAGATTTAGCAGCGCTATTAAAAACCATGGATAAGGGATTATTGATTACAGAAATGATGGGGCAGGGAGTAAATTTAGTAACAGGTGATTATTCACGTGGCGTCACAGGTTTTTGGATTGAACACGGTGATATTCAATACCCCGTGCATGAAATAACAGTTGCTGGTAAGTTACAAGATATTTATAAGAAAATTGTCGAAGTGGGAAATGATATTGATGTTCGCGGGAATATTCGTACCGGTTCTTTATTTATCGAAGAAATGATGGTTGCAGGAGCTGAATAGAAACGTATTTCTACCAATCAAACGAATCGGTAGTAGAGTGATTGCGATTATCAGTATAGATAGTTTGCTCTATTTGATTGGCGGTGTGGTGACAAACATATAAAATATTAGTGAGATGATCGCTGTAGGCCAGAGGGATGACCATACAATTTTTAAAAATCATGCGAATGGTATTATCAATACGTTTTGAATAAAGATCAGATAGTGTTGGTTTGGCAATCATGTTAAAAATAACGGTGCCTTCAGGAAGTAGCTTATTTTGAATGCTTTGGATATATTCACTCGTGAGAAGATGAGCAGGAATCGTTCGAGTGTTGCTATAGACGTCAACAACAATTGCTTGATAACGTTTTTTTGTTGTGATCAAATAATGTCGCGCATCATCTGCGATAAATTCACCATTTAATTTTGAAATAAATTTTGGTATAGAGATATTTTTAATTTGTTTATCAATATCGACATAAGTGATCTGATTGTGGTAATTATTTTCTGCAGAAAGTGTAAAACCACCCGCACCCAAAACAAGAATGTCTGCGTTGCGTAAGTGAAGTTCTTGAAACAGGATTTTTTTTATCCTTTCGATGTAGGGATAACCTTGTTTTTTTTCGTTAATAAACGAGCTAGGCGAATCATTAATTTGTAAAAATGTTTCTTTACCAGGCAACGTTTGGCGCCTATCCCAAATTTGATAATTTGCATAATTGTTCGTTAATGTAAATAATTTATTTTCCATATCAATATTAATAGTATAGATAAATAGGATAGCAATAAAAGAAAATAAGATTTGAAAAATAAATGTACTATTACGCTCCATCAATAAAAATGATAATAAAAGCAAACAGAGAACATTAATGAAAAGTGTCCAGGCTACGCCAAAATAATGCATGAATAGTAGGGTGGTTAATATTGCTCCTAGAAAGGAGCCGAGCGTGCTTACGCTTAATGTATCGCCACCTATCATACCAACTGATTGATTTTGTTTAGCCATATTCATAGTAATAGGAACAGTTTGACCGAGCAGATAAATTAATGGAGCGAGAATGAATAATAAATAACTGATGAGTGGATAAATAATATGTACTCCCATGATCTTCTGCGTCACATAAAAAAATAATGAGATGAAAGGATAAGATAAACCAATTCCAAGCAAGCTGGCAGCTATCATAAAATTACGACGCAACGATTGTGGTAAATATTGTTTTATTCTGCCGCCTGTTCGATAACCCCATGCTAAAAACAATAAAAAAACGCCGATGATTAAACTGGTTACAATGACACTGCCACCAGCAACCGGCAATAATTGGCGGATGGTTAGAATTTCAATAGCAATGGATACAAATCCTTCTAGAAAGATAATGAGTGGTAAAGCAAAATATGTGAGCGGTTTAGATATGATTTGGTTTGTGTTCATTTAGATATCATCACAACAAGCATGCTACTTTTAGGATTATCCATCTTTCCGCGATAGGAGTGTAGCGGAAGCTTGATCAGTTGGCATAATGATTATTTCGCTGATGTTGACATGCGGTGGCCGCATTGCACAATATAACACAGCATCAGCGATATCATCTGGCGAGAGTGGCTGCATGCCATGATAAACAGCCTCCGCACGTTTCATATCACCTTTAAAGCGTACTATACTAAAATGAGTTTCTACTGCGCCAGGATCAATGCTGCTCACTCGAATATTGGTACCAAGCAAATCCATGCGTAACCCTTCTGATAAAGCTTTGACTGCATATTTAGTAGCGCAATAAACTGCTCCATTAGGATAAACTTGATGTCCAGCAATGGATCCAAGATTAATAATATGACCAGCATTTTTGGCTACCATTTGCGGTAAAATTGCTCTTGTCATATATAATAAACCTTTGATATTTGTGTTAATCATTTCTTCCCAATCTTCAATATGACCTGCTTGTATGGGATCTAACCCCGCAGCTAACCCCGCATTATTGATTAAAATATCAATATTTTTCCATGCTGTTGGAAGTGATTCTAAGATAGTTTGAACTGCTTGATGATGGCTAACATCCAATTGAAATGGATGGGCTTTCACACCATAATCGTTTTGTATTTGTGTTGCCAATATTTCAAGAATATCTAGACGACGTGCGCAGAGTAATACGCTTGCACCGAGCTTTGCAAATTGTTTAGCACAAGCAGCGCCGATACCACTTGAGGCACCGGTTATAAGAACAATTTTATTTTTTAGGGACATCATGTTGGGCCCTATAGTTTTACCTACTATATTTCAGTTGTTTTTCAGGAGGCGTGGTCAATACAGTATGAACGTAATCAGCTAAGATTTTCAACCTAGTATCATCAGGCATGTTCGCATTCAAATATTCATCCAATTGTTGAAGAGATTTTTTCTTTACATCGGAACAAAAGGAACGATTTGCCAAGGTTTCTAATTTGTTTTCCGCGATATACTGGCGTATTGTCTTTATATAATCCTGATCATGCGTCGTATCTAGTGTTGTTGCTAACGCATACCAGGAGTTTAAAATACTGAGATGAAGAGGCATCACTTTATCTGAATAGGCACTATGAGTATCTATTTTACAACGATCATTAATCAAGGTAATCGCTTTTTTATAACATTCTATAGCACATGTAAAAGACTCCATACGGCTTTCATTTGAAAAATTGCAATCCTCGCCCTTATCAAAATGTTTATCTGCTAATAGCGCGGTTAATGAAATTAATATATTATTTAATTCGCTTATAATGGAATAAGACGATGTGTCTTTATAAGCATTGATGGCATTTTCTGCCGTTGTTATAGCATGGCTAATGTATGATATGCTTTTTGCGCTATCAACAATATTTTCATTAGCGCATATCAGTTTAAATGTCTTTTTCGTATATCGATAAAGATAATCAATATAGTTTATTGGGTTCTCTAGCAATAACAGTATGTTGTTGCAACGATTAATATCTTTTTCTAATTCAACAGCAAGGGGGGAAGATAGGGCAATAGATTTTATGTTTATATACTGCTTACAAAGCAGCTCAAATTTATTTTTGGCAGAATTTAATTCAATATTTGTACTTGATAATTTACAAGCTAACAAAGCAAGCTCACACCGAAGAAGATTAACGTTTTTATTTTCGCCAGTTTGATTGACTGATTTACCAGCGAATTCGTATAGCTTATGTGCAAGCGCATATTTTTTTTGCTCATAAAGAGAATGCGCATAAGCAAAATCAAGATTAAAATGATTTGTAATATGGATACGATTATTCATACAATCCCTCTCTTATTTTCATGATCCTAATACTTCTCGTTTAACATGATTAATGAGTGACTTTAATTGTGTAATAGCAATCTCGTTTAACCTTTTTAAACGTTCCGCTTGTGATAAACCCATACGTATAAATTCAGCATTCATTCGCCATACCTACCCGCTCGAGATTGGATACCAATAGCCTGTGTTGCATTAATCCATTTTTTTGGCGTAAGATGAAAACTGTTCAATCCTGCTTC
>MGXW01000040.1 GCA_001801495.1 Gammaproteobacteria bacterium RIFCSPHIGHO2_12_FULL_37_34 | reverse complement strand
GACATGGATCCCGGACAAGCGCCTCGCAAAAAACGCTCGACGCTTTCCGGGAAGACAAAACCTCGCATTTCTAGACGTGCCCTTAAGGGCACCTCTAGAACATTGTCATCCCTTCGTGCTAAAAAACAGCACTCAATGCTGCATAACATGAGTGATTAATTGGATTGACAAAGACGAAACAATAAGCCAAGCTGCTGGCCATAGTCTATTTATAGTTTGAACTAAATCAATTTTGTTATCCTAAAAAAAACAATGGAGAAAAATAACATGAATGTTCGGCCTCTAGATCCGCAAAGAATCCCCAATAATTTTAGACTTCAGTCTTATATTGAGGAGGAATTAACCAAAGCAAATACTATCATTAAATCAGAGGAACACAAAAAATTCACTTCCAATGAGTTAATTGATTTTGGGTTAATTTACTTAGAAATTGGCAACTGGGATAAGGCTAAATCATTTTATTGTGAAGCATTAACATTAGAACAAGCAAAACCAGAGTATTTACAAGACAAAGAAGTACTCGCTACTGTTTATTACATATCAGCAACCATGAAACGTGAAAAGAACAATTGTCTGTCTGCTATTAAAAACTATGCTATAGCAGAACATTTAGCACAATCAGATTGGTTGAAAAGCAATATTTTTCGAAATTTAGGTCTGGTTTATTTAAAAATGGCTGATTTTGAAGTTGCAGCTAAAATTTTTAAACAAGGACTTGATTTTACCAACCAAGTAATAGCATTAAGAGGCTCCTTGCCAGCTTTTAAAAATTATTATGGTCTATCCTTAACTCGGGCTGCTTTGAAAAACAAGCAAGACCCGACTGAAGGATTAAAAACACTTGAGGAAACAACCTTGCTTTATGGAAAAATTTTTCTTGAAAAAAATGTATCCGAGACAGATCAACTCAAATCACATGATTTTCAATCGCATCAATTCCATCGTGGAATGATTCTTTGTGAAATGGCAGAACATCAAGATGAAGATAAAGCAATGAGCGTTCAAGATAAGTTTCAACATGCCGAGCAATTATTACAAGGTGCGCTCGCAGGCAGAATAGCTAACAAAGCAGATGAGCAACGATTGGGTGATACTTGCGCATGGCTTGGTCGAATTTATATTGGATTAAAACAAATAGAAAATGCTCAGCAGTATTTTGAAAAAGCTTTGCGATATTATCAAACAGCGTTTTCTAACGTACCTGATGCTAAACAGATTAAAGATGTACAAACTCGCTTAGCGGGATTAAAGCTATTCTCTAAAACAGAAAAAATTACACCTTCATTGGCGAAACTCAGTATACTTACTCAGCCGCCTAACGAAACAAATAATGACGCAAACACTCGTTACGCAGAGCTGCGCCCCACTTCAGCAACGATTGGGTGATACTTGCGCATGGCTTGCAGGGATACCTAATTCTTCACCTACTTGGTCGTATGATCGATTACCTTTTAAATAAAAACTCGATTGATTAAAGATTATAATATCTTCTCTCTTCGGTATGTCCACTAAATGGTAGCAGGATCAGTCACCTATTCCACCAGCGCGAGACCAAGACGTTAAATCTTCTAGCTACAACCTCAAAAAGTAGGTAATAATCAATTAAAGAGGGTACCAATGACTATAAAAATACCTACATATTATGTAATTATATGTTAAATATAAATAAAATAAGTATGTAATGATTGTTTTAAAGTGGGTATTATTCATGGTATCATTACCCACTTAATAAAAGGGTCAATGCAATGAGCTCATTAAAGACAGAATATCTCGAAAATTTAACATTCACAGCTGAGCAAATATCTACTTTGCGTTCGCTGGGAGAATATCGTGGCAAACAGGCTCTTTTTTTTAAGCAATCACCTGAAGCGCTTAAAAGCCTCCAATTAGTCGCCAAAATTGAATCGAGTGAATCATCCAATAGACTTGAAGGCATAGAATTGCCACATAAAAAAATTGAAGAACTGGTTTTAAAAGATACCGCGCCCAAAAGCCGTTCTGAACAAGAAATCGCTGGCTATAGAGATGCATTAAATCTTATCCATGAGTCTTTCGAGCATATGCCGTTTACTCCAAATGTCATTTTGCAATTACACGGCATAATGTGTCGCTATATAGCAAATCCCGGTGGACGCTTTAAATTAACTGACAATGAAATCATTGAAAACCATCCTGATGGCACTAAACGTATTCGTTTTACTCCAACAAAAGCGCATTTAACGCCTAATGCTGTAGAACAATTAACAAAAAATTATTCCACTACCATAGAGGAAAATAAGCATGATGCCCTGATATTAATTCCTTTAGCGATTCTTGATTTTCTATGCATTCACCCATTCAGCGATGGCAATGGCCGAATGTCGCGATTATTAACATTAATGCTTCTTTATCAATTTAACTATCAAGTAGGCCGTTATATCAGTCTTGAACGAATTTTTGAAGATAGTAAAGAAAGTTATTATGAAACGCTTGAAGCAAGTTCTCATCATTGGCATTCGGATAAGCACGATGTTAGACCTTGGTTGAACTATTTTTGGGGAGCATTATTGCGAGCATACCGAGAATTTGAAGAGCGCGTTGGTGTTATTACAACAAGCCGAGGTTCAAAAACAGAATTAGTGCGATCTGCCATCAATCGCAGAATGACTCCTTTTTCTATTCATGATATTGAATCTGATTGTCCTAGCATTAGTAGAGATATGATTCGGCAAGTATTACGAAAAATGCGAGATGAAGGCGAAATATCAGTAAGTAGCGGTGGGCGTGGTGCAATGTGGCAAAGAACATTTAAATAACAATAAAATTCTTACGAGTAAAATTACAATAAGATCTGGTGTTGTTGCATAAATCATTTTTTATGCAACAACGCCTTCCTCGTTTATTGATCATTGGCGTCCCGGGGCGGATTTGAACCGCCGACCTGCCCCTTAGGAGGGGGCTGCGCTATCCTCTGTGCCACCGGGACATGTAGCGGGTAGTGTACTACAAAATGTTACTTAAAAACTTTGATATATTTTTGACTAGTCTCACAAAAGGATTAAACTATTTTATAGATGAAAGAATTTATTCAAGAATGGAAAGAGTTATTTTCTAAGAAATGGCTCGCTGATGATTTATTTGCTGGCATCATTGTTGCTTGTGTTGCGATTCCACTATCATTAGCTATTGCTCTTGCTAGTAATGTGCCACCAGAAGCGGGCATCATCTCTGCTATTGTCGCAGGAATAGTATGCGCTTTATTTGGTAGTAGCAAATTAGCAGTGAGTGGGCCAGCAGCAGCTATGGCTGTACTCATTGCAACTGCTGTACAAAAATTTGGTTTGAGCAGCCTTTATATTATTGGAATCGGCTGCGGAATATTACAACTTGCAACCGGAATATTTAGACTAGGATTTTTAATTCGTCTCATTCCCATGCCTGTAATTGCTGGTTTTACTGCAGGTATTGGTGCAATTATTTTAATTAGCCAATTTCCTCGCATCTTGGGTCTTCCTCCTATTGCCGATTCTCATTTAACGGATGTGATTCTCTACATTAACCACTCTGCTAATCAAATCAAATGGCCCGCTTTTTGGTTAGCTGCCTTAACAATAACAATTACTTTTGCCTTGCCTCGTTTATTACCGCGATTTCCAGCATCATTGGTGGCAATCATCACCGCCGCTCTTATCCCATGGTTATTTAACATTCCAATAGAAACTATCGGTAACATTCCAAAACCTTTTGAATCACTTATTTTGCCTTCCTTCTCAATCGATGCAGCAACTATAGAATTATTAGCAGATATTTTACTGGTATACATGCTCGCCTCTTTAGAAACATTATTATCTTCTAGTGCGATTGATAAAATGACACGAACAAAACCTTATCATCCTGATCGAGAATTGATTGGCCAAGGATTAGGAAACATTGCCTCCGCCCTATTTGGTGGTATACCGGTAACTAGTGTGATTGCACGCTCAGCACTGAATGTTCAAGCTGGTGCTAAAACACGCCGAGCTGCTATCTTTCATGCTATGTTTTTGTTAATAGCTGTTTATTTTCTTGCGTCACAAATTAGCCTCATACCCATTGCTGCTCTAGCGGGCATTCTTATCTCTGTTGCCCTGCGCATGTGTCATCCGCGTGAATTTCTAGAGTTTTGGCATACCTCACATAGTGAAGCTTTCATTTATCTTGTCACATTCATTGTTATTATCAGCGCTGATTTACTTGCAGGCGTTCAAATAGGCATAGCAGCTGCATTAATCATCGCCTTGTTAAGGCTTGCCTATGTAAAAACAACTGTTCACCAAGAAAGTGATAGGCCAACTGCATTATGCATTGATGGCCCACTTACTTTTCTATCTGTTACCCGATTAGATAGCATGATTGCTGAGTTAACACCTGTTGATTTAGAGCATGGTGTCATTTTTGATTTATCACGTGTACCGCTTGCTGATACATCTGGTGCTACCCATCTCATTCAAATCATCGAACAACTGGAAGCAAAATCAATACGAATTGCTTTGCAAGGTGTGAAGCTATCTTGTCGAAAAATTTTATTGTCGATTAAATCTCACACAGATATTGCAAGATTAATTGCAACTGATGAAGCAGAGCTACTGGAGATATTGCATTTAGATAAACATCTTATACTAAATAGATTAAGTTATGGCGTAGAAACGTTTAAAAAACATCATCGACATGCTTATAAATTTTTATTTAAGAAATTAGCGCGTGAACAAAACCCCCATACTTTTTTTATTACTTGCTCAGATAGCCGTATTAATCCTAATTTAATCACATCCACTGCACCAGGAGAATTATTTGTTTTACGTAACGTGGGAAACATTATTCCTACTTGTCACACATCAAGCACATACGGTGAAAGTGCTGCTATCGAATTTGCTCTTGGTTTGTTAAACGTTAAAGAAATTGTTATTTGTGCTCATTCAGGTTGCGGCGCAATCAAGGAATTAATTACTGGCACTATTTTTAATCCCGAAAATCAATTACGTTTTCCTGGGATAGCAAATTGGTTGAAAACATTATATGCTATTCGCGATGAATTTCCTGCACAAGTAACACCCGAACAAGCAGCTAAATTAAACGCATTATTTCAAATGGAGCAACTTAAAACGTATCCACTCGTACAAGAAAAATTAAATGCTAAAGCAGTGAGAATACGCATTTGGTATTACGATATTGGGAAAGCTGAGCTAGAAGAATGGGACGAACAAGAAAACATGTTCATTGTCATTGGCTCCGAAGAATTTCGCGCACTGGAAAGACGTATGCAATCGGGGAGCCAATATCAATCACCCGTTATTCCTGATTAGACTAATATGCCGAGGGCCGGAATCGAACCGGCATGAAGTCACCCTCACCGGTTTTTGAGACCGGCGCGTCTACCTATTCCGCCACCCCGGCATAAGATCAATAACCGCAAAAGTATAACAGGCTTAGAATCGTGGTCAACCACTTCAAATCTAATTAACGTGTTGCGTTATATAACGTTTCGCGTTATAATTATAGCCAACAGGATAAAATATGATTAAAACATTCAAATGTAAGGAAACACGAAAAATCTGGGTAAGTGAAATATCATTTCGCTTACCCAGAGACATTCAGCATGTAGCAAGACGTAAATTACGTATGCTAAATAACGCGAAACAACTAAATGATCTTCGCATTCCACCCCATAACCGATTGGAATCTTTAAAAGGGGATAAAATGGGTGAATATAGCATTCGCATTAATGATCAATGGCGTATATGTTTTAAATGGAATGATACCAATGTTTATGATGTTGCTATAGAAGATTACCATTAACGATGGAGGTTGAAAAATGAACAGAATTGCAAATATTCATCCAGGCGAAATTCTTTTAGAAGAATTTTTAAACCCCTTAGATATTAGCCAAAATAAATTGGCCAGAGATATTGATGTTCCCCCACGACGAATCAATGAAATTGTTCATGGCGATCGTTCTATTACAGCAGATACTGATTTACGTTTATCGAAAGCACTGGGCACAAGCGAAGGCTTCTGGTTAGGATTACAAGCTGATTACGATTTGGAAGAGCGAAAAAAGAAAATTGACAAGAAACTGCAAAAAATTAAGTTACTCGTCGGCCATGCAGCTTAGCCTAAATATTATATAATAATCTTAATATCTTCTAAATGAAGCACTAATTATGTACAAATGGAAAGCATTCATCATTTTACTATTCATGCTATTTTCAGCTGCCGGCTTTGCGGCTGAAAAAACTGAAAAGCCAGCGGAAAAAGCAATCGTCCTAGAAATAAATAACGCCATTGGACCTGCAACACAAGACTACATTCAACGTGGTATTGCTTATGCAGAAAAAGAACACGCTGCAGTCATTATCATCCAACTCAACACCCCTGGTGGGTTGGAAACTGCTATGCGTCATATTAATGAAACAATTATCACCTCATCCATTCCCGTGATTGCTTATGTTTACCCAGCGGGTGCTCGCGCCGCAAGTGCTGGTACATTCATTATGTATGCTAGTCATCTTGCTGCGATGGCATCGGGTACCAATATTGGGGCCGCTTCTCCTGTTAGCATCTTACCAAAAAACTCCCCTGCTACTCGCGCCATCAGCACCGAAGAAAAAAAAGCTACGAATGATGCCTCCGCTTATATGCGTAGTCTCGCGCAATTGCGCGGAAGAAATGCAGATTGGGCAGAGCTCGCTGTTCGCCAAGCTGCGAGTTTATCCGCTAATGAAGCAAAACGCTTGAAAGTCATTGATGAAATCGCGGATGATTATCCAACCTTGCTCAAAAAAATGGACGGGCATAACATTCTGGTACAAGGTATTCCTGAAAAAATCTCTACTAAAAATCTTGAACTTAAAATCATTGCGCCCGATTGGCGTTATCAATTCTTAACTTTTTTAACGAATCCTAATATTGTTTATTTACTGATTCTAATTGCACTTTACGGATTAATGTTTGAATTGTCTCATCCAGGCTTGATTTTACCTGGAGTAGCAGGCGTCATTGCATTATTACTCGTCTTATATGCTTTCCAACTCGCGCCTATTAATTATACTGGGCTAACATTAGTTGTTGTTGGAATATTATTTATTATTTTTGAAATTTTTATTACTAGCCACGGGATATTAGGTATCGGTGGTGTCATTGCTTTTATCATTGGATCGATCATGTTGTTCGATGTGAACGATCCCAATTATCATGTTGCTTTATCACTGATACTTATCATGAGCATCGCTACCGCTTTATTTTGCTTGATTATTCTTACTATGGTTTTCCAATCTCATAAAAAAACAATTGTCACTGGACAAGAAGGATTAATTGGTAGTGAAGGGGTGGTGCTAAGCATGATGAATGAGCAAGTGGTAGTACGTGTTTTGGGAGAAATCTGGGAAGCTAGAGCAAATGTAATGTTAATCCCCGGACAAAAAATTAAAGTGACTAAAGTTCATGGATTGATGTTGTTGGTTGAACCTATCAATGAAAATAAAAAAACTCCATGATCTAAATATTCTTGTCACGCGCCCTTATCCTTCTGGAGCAAAGCTTTGTGAGCTCATCAAATCACAAGGCGGCTGCGCTATTCATTTGCCTACTCTTGCTTTTGCTCCGCCAAAAAATTCAAGTAAGTTTATTGCATCCATTCGCAAACTGAGCCAACAAAACTGGCTTATTTTTATTAGCCCTCAAGCTGTTTATGCTAGCCTTCCCGTTTTACGCCAAGAATGGCGAGCGCTTTTGCCTTCTATTAAACTCGCTTGTATAGGCATTGGAACAATGAAAGCCTTGCATCAAGCAGGGTATCTACATGTTCTTTACCCTAAGAAAAAATGGAATAGTGAAGGTTTATTAGCTTTACCTGAATTTCAATCCCTCAATAAACAAAAAATCGCAATTATCCGTGGCGAAAAAGGACGAGATCAATTGGAACAAACATTAAAAAAACGCGGAGCACGCGTTTTGCCAATCATTGCTTATCGTCGTATCATACCAGAGATAGAAATACACCCTTATCAAATGCTTTTAAAGCAACAAACGATTGATAGCATTATCGCAACATCTAACAATGGCATAGTAAACTTAACAAAGATGATGGGGAAAGCACTGCATACTCGTTTACTTGATATTCCACTCGTTGTTATTAGCGAAAGAATAAAAGAGCTTGCACATCATTTAGGTTTTCAGACAATATGGGTAGCTCACAATGCAAGTCATGAGGCAATTTTAGAACTGCTAGCAAAAAAGAGGAATGAATTATGCCAAATGAAAATGAAGCTGTAGAACAAAAAAAATCCCCTATTCATTGGGCCACCATTGGAATATTTTTTTCAACGTTGGCAGTAGTGATTACTATTTTTGCTGCTAGTTATGGTTACGCTCAGTTAACAACCATTACAATAACTTTAACAAAAGTAATCTCCAGTTTAGAAAATGAATTAACAAATACCCAGCGCAATTTTGTTAGCCTACAACAAATGGTAAATAACTTTGCTACCACCATGCAACAATCGGCAGCACTTGCTCATCAGCAAGAAAAATTACTGATGGATTGGCAAGCAGCACAAGAGGGAAACCTAGATAAATGGTATATGGCCGAAGCACAACACTTAGTCCGATTAGCAAACGACTATACTCCATTAACTAATGCACAAACAATCACCATTGCATTGTTACAACGTGCTGATGAAGCGTTACGAAATGTGAAAGACTCTCGTGTAGTTGTTATTCAAAAATCATTGGCTACGGATATTTACAATTTACAACATTCTCCTCAAGTAAATATCAACACGTTATATGTGCAACTGGCTAATCTTGATAAACAATTAAATCAACTACCTCTGCCAATTATGCAACTTAAACAAGAATCTAAGCTCTCTTCCGACATGACAAAAACAGATAGCAGTTGGTGGCAAAAAGGTTTAGAACGTTCCTGGCAAATGCTAAGACAAATTGTCATTGTCCATTATAATGGTTCACACACCTTGCCTCTTATTATTCCTGATGAAAAAATATTTCTTTATCAAAATCTCCATGCACAAATGGAAAATGCAATATGGGGGTTACTTCACAACAATATGGTGGTATATCAATTGAGTTTGCAACAGGCAATGGATTGGATACAGCAATATTTTGTTCAAGATGCTGAGCTCACTAAAAATATACTGCAAAATTTACAAGCTTTGCAAAAAATCACTATTCAACCATTGACTATTAATCTTACCCCAACGTTACAATTATTTGATGACTATTTTGGGATTCAAAAAACAGAATGAGATCTTCTAGGAGCACATGATGTGGCGTCTACTAGTATTTTTATTATTTCTGATTGCCTCCGTATGGGCGGGACTCGAAATTCTACGGCATCCGGCTTATCTCTTTATTATTTATCAATCTTGGATTGTGCAAATGCCTTTGTGGTTTGCCTTATTAAGCCTTGCTATTTTATTCATTCTTTTTTATTTATTAATTAACAGCATTGATCAATTGCAATTATTATGGTTCCGATTGAAAAATTGGCTGCGTTTTCGTCGTACTCATCGATTATTTACTAAAACACAGGAAGGATTATCTCTCTTAATTGAAGGCCATTGGAAAAAAGCTGAACGATTATTACTTGCTGGCATTCATCAATCTGTCGATCCATTGATAAACTATTTGGGTTTGGCAAAAGCAGCTCATGAACAGCATGATTTTGATGAACGTGATCGTTATATTCAAAAAGCTTATCGGGTTGCACCAGAAGCCAATATAGCAATTGGATTAGTTCAAGCTGAGTTGGAAATGGCTCAAGGTAAGTTCGAACAAGCAACCGCCACTTTAACTTGCTTACAACAAACAGTGCCACATCATCCACGTGTATTAAAATTGTTAGAAAAAATATATGTTCATTTGGCAGATTGGAAAAATTTGCAACCGTTGCTCCCTCAATTACGCAAGACAAAATTAATTACGCCTTCTCAAGCAGAAATTTTTGAAAAAAATATCTACTGCGAGTTACTGCGATCATCTCGAAATAAAAATCTAGAAGATATCCAACTGATTTGGAGCGACATTCCTCGAGGAACCAAAAAAAATCCTGATGTGGTTTATGAATATGTTAAACAATTATTATATTACTCCAAAACAAACACGACTGAAGCTGAAGAATTAATACGTAAAACACTGAAACATCATTGGCATGGCAACTTAGTAAGCCTATATGATACCCTGCCTTCCACTCAGTTAAATCGCCAATTAGTCATCGTGGGCGCATGGTTAAAAACATATGGCGAACACCCAGAATCTTTATTAACATTAGGCAAATTATGTGTGCGTATTCAATTATGGGGAAAAGCAAAAGATTATTTTGAAAAATGTCTCGCCCTAGGGCCACATGCTGAAGCAACGTATGAATACGGCAAGCTGCTTCAACAATTAGGTCAACCAGAAGAAGCGCTACGACAATATCAAGAAGGATTATTGAGAATCATCAACGATTCTGTTGGCAAACAATAATATTGGCTATTTGTGGGCAGATATTATAAAATATGATTTTAATTTATCCACGAACATTATATTTATGGCGCTGCTTGAGATATTACATTTTCCTGATCCTCGTTTACGTGTAAAAGCTCAACCCATCACTCAGATTGATGATGAGGTACGACGTATCGTAGAGGATATGTACGAAACCATGTATGCCAGTAACGGCGTAGGTCTTGCTGCAACTCAAGTTGGCATTCATCGACAAATTTTTGTGATGGATGTTTCTGAAACGCACAATCAACGTTATTGTGTATTCAACCCAGAAATTTTAGCCAAAGAAGGCGTACAACTTGATAATGAAGGATGCCTATCCGTCACTGGCGTATACGATAAAGTGGAGCGCGCAGCAAAAGTGCGTATGCGCGGAATGAATTTAGATGGCAAGCTATTTGAATTAGAAGGCGAAGGTTTAATGGCTGCTTGTATTCAACATGAAACAGATCACTTAAATGGTATTTTATTTATCGATCATCTTTCGCGTTTAAAGCAAGAAAGAATCCGAAAAAAAATTGAGAAAGATAAGCGGCGGTAATAAATGAAAATTATTTTTGCCGGCACACCCTCATTTGCTGCCATCCTATTACAAACACTCCTTCAATCTTCCCACCAAGTTGTTGCTGTTTATACACAGGCGGATAAACCTGCTGGCAGAGGATTAAAACTGACTTTAAGTCCCGTTAAGGAACTCGCCTTAGCGCACCATTTACCTATTAGCCAACCTCCCTCGCTTCAAGACCCAAAAGAACAAACTATTCTTGCTAAATGGAATGCCGATATAATGGTTGTTGCTGCTTATGGCATGTTATTACCAGAAGCAGTATTACACATCCCTCGTTTAGGTTGTATTAATATCCATTCTTCTTTACTACCACGTTGGCGCGGTGCTGCGCCTATTCAACACGCTATTTTAGCTGGCGATAAAATAACGGGCGTGAGCATCATGCAAATGGAGCAAGGATTAGACACGGGCCCTGTTTTGCTGCAGCAAATCTATACTTTGCGTGAAGATGAAACTTCACAAAGTTTGCATGATCAACTAGCGGAATTAGGTGCAGCAGCATTAATAGAAACATTAGATCGATTAAATAAAAATCAAATCACTCCTATACCACAAGATAATCAGCTAGCAACTTATGCTAATAAAATTACTAAAGAAGAAGCACGCTTAGATTGGACACAAAAAGCGATTGAACTCGAAAGAAAAGTACGAGCTTTTAATCCCGCTCCTGTTGCTTTTACTAACTGGCAACAACAACCATTGCGTATTTGGCAAGCCAAAGCTATTTCAATGAATTATCATCACTCACCTGGCACCATTGTATCTGCTTCACATCATGGCATGGATATTGCAACTAGCGAAGGTGTGCTAAGACTATTACGCATACAACTCCCGGGAGGGAAAATAATTACTATTAGTGATTTTTATAATGCTAAACACGATCAATTAATAGTTGGTCAGCATTTAGCATGAGCCCTATTCGTTCTATCGCAGCACAAATAATAAATAATGTGGCCTCCCGCGGACAATCGCTCACAGACAATTTGGATACGATTTTATTATCCATTCTTGATCCCCGCGATCGCGCATTTACTCAAGCGATAACTTATGGTGTTTGTCGCTATTATCCGCGACTTCTTTATATTTTAAATCAATTATTAAAAAAACCTATTCCACCTAAAGAAAGCATTATTCAGGCCTTATTGTTAATTGGTCTTTATCAATTAACCGACATGCATATTCCACCCCATGCTGCGGTAGCAGAAACAGTAGATGCAACCATACTATTAAAAAAACCTTGGGCAAAAAATTTAGTAAATGCAATCCTACGTGAATATTTACGTCAGGAGAAAAATTTGCAGGAAAAAATTAAATTGGACGCTGAAGCTTATTATGCACATCCTGATTGGTTCATCACTCGAATCAAAGAAGTATGGCCCATGCACTGGCAAACAATATTACATGCTAACAATGCACATCCTCCTTTTGCATTGCGAGTAAATGTGTTGCGTATGAGTCGCAAAAAATATATTGAATTGCTACAAACCAACGGTTACCTTGCCCGTGTTATTCCCAACACGCCTGCCGGTATTATTTTAGAACCAGCTATTCCAATAGAAAGATTACCTGGTTTTGCTCAAGGAGAAGTATCGGTGCAAGATGGTGGCGCACAACTAGCTGCTGAATTATTGGAGTTAGAACCAGGTTTACGAGTATTAGATGCATGTGCTGCGCCAGGTGGAAAATTGACGCATCTATTAGAACGTGAACCCACATTAGCAACTTGCATCGCCATAGAAAAAGACTCGAAACGGCTAGCGCGCATCAAAGAAAATGTATCGAGGTTGTTGCTTCCTGCTCCCCAACTTTTCACACGCGATGCAAGTCGCATCAAAACGTGGTGGGACGGCCAACTGTTCGATCGCATCTTACTCGATGTTCCCTGTTCGGCAAGCGGTGTCATTCGTCGCCATCCTGATATTAAACTATTGCGGCAAGCAAACGATATTAAAACATTGGCAAAAAAAGAACTTCATCTACTCACCTCTTTGTGGCACACATTAAAGCCTGGTGGATTATTGCTGTATGTTACGTGTTCTATTTTTCCAGAAGAGAATGCACACGTTTTACAACAATTTCTAACTTACAATCCTCATGCTTATGAAGAGAAATTAGAAGTGCCATGGGGAATGGCTTGTGAAATCGGCCGCCAAATCCTTCCTGGTATGCAGGATATGGATGGATTTTATTTTGCGAAAATGAGAAAGAAAAGCGTATCAGACTACTAACCATTCCAAATAGCTGCTATAATCTTACAAGTAAGATTAGGAGAGTGTTATGAAAGCATTAGCAACCACAAGAATGTCTTCTAAAGGTCAGGTTGTTATACCTGAAGAAATCAGAAAATCACTACAACTAACAACTGGTGAGCAATTTGTTGTGTTAGGTGAGCGAGATGTTATTATCTTAAAAATTGTAACATCTCCTTCTATGAAGAACTTTGATTATTTAATTCACAAAGCAAGAGAAAAAGCAAAAAAACTTCGCCTGAAAAAAAATGATATCAAAAAAGCAATTAAAAAGGCTCGCTCAAATCCGTGAGAATTATTCTAGATACAAACGTATTTATATCAGGGATATTCTGGTCTGGGCCTCCATATGAAATTCTGAAAGCTTGGCAAACTCGAAAAATTAAACTGATTTTATCACAAGAAATTTTAATTGAATATAATAAAGTTTCTAAAGCTCTGTCAGAGCAATATCCTGCTATCCGTCTATTAGACTTTATCGAGTTATTAGCTATACACACTGAAATACACCTTCCGATTAAACTTACAAGCAAAATATCAAGAGATCCACATGACGACAAATTTATTGCTTGTGCTTTATCTGCTAATGTTAATATTATCGTAAGTGGCGATAAGGATTTGTTGTGTATTTCTGGATATCATGGAATAGAAGTGATTAAACCTAGTTTGTTTGTAAAACAATTTTTGTAACATTTTTTTTATGAACTTTAGAGGAACAATATGCGTATTGAATATGATGTGAAATTGGATTTTCGTGATGTATTAATTCGGCCCAAACGAAGTGTGCTAAAAACACGTGCGGAAGTATTATTAGAGCGTGAATTTCAATTTAAACACACTCAAACCACGTGGCAAGGTGTACCTATTATTGCTTCTAATATGGATCATACCGGTACATTAGAAATGGCTAAAGTATTAGCCGAGCATCATCTATTAACTGCTCTTGATAAATTTATCCCGCTTGAAGATTGGCAACGTTTTACTAAACAACATCCCCATACACAAACACATTGTTTCATTTCATTGGGAATTGCTGATGCAGATTTTGCTAAACTTGATGAAATCTTACAAATTACCGATCTTAACTTTATTTGTCTGGATGTAGCAAATGGTTATACCGAACGGTTTGTTTCTTGTCTTGAACATCTGCGTGAAAAATATCCCAAAAAAGTAATTATGGCCGGCAATGTAGTCACTGGTGAAATGGTCGAAGAATTAATTCTTTCTGGAGCAGATATTGTCAAAATTGGTATTGGTCCTGGTTCAGTGTGCACTACTCGTGAAAAAACAGGAGTGGGTTATCCGCAATTATCAGCCATTATTGAATGCGCTGATGCAGCTCATGGACTAGGAGGCCAAGTCTGTGCCGATGGTGGTTGCACGACACCCGGTGATGTGGCAAAAGCTTTTGCAGCTGGTGCTGATTTTGTCATGCTGGGTGGCATGCTTGCTGGTCATGATGAGTGCTTAGGTGATATTGTCGAAGAAAATGGTAAAAAATTTAAACGCTTTTATGGTATGAGCTCATCTGAAGCCATGCAACGTTATCATGGTACAGTTGCCGATTATCGCGCTAGCGAAGGTCGCTCGGTAAACGTGCCTTATCATGGACCTGTTAAAAATACCATTTTAGATATTCTAGGCGGATTACGTTCCACTTGCACTTATGTTGGGGCACATCGATTAAAAGAATTATCCAAACGCACAACTTTTATTCGCGTTGCGCAACAACTAAACGAAATATTTGTATCTTACAACGTGGATAAAAAATAACTGCCTCTCTTATTGATTTTATTTTGTACTGTCTTGATTACAGAAACAATTTCCGTTATGATGCTCACACTTCGTATCTGGATACAACGAATCTCGTGTATTCACGGAGGCACAGATAGAAGGAGTATATTTTTACGCCAGCGTGAAAATATAACCTGTTCTCAACAATCGCTGTCCTTAACGAGAAAGGTAAAGTAAGGATGTCGACCAATTCAAAAAAAGTAGGAGTGTTTAATTTATGTTGAAGAAATTAATCCTTGTAACTGCTATGATGACTGCCTCTGGTATTGCATTTGCTAGCGGCGCACCTTATGTGGGTGCGAGCGTTGGTGTAAACACTGATGTTTTTAACTTGAGTGATGATGCTAACAACACGATTAACTTCGGTGGTCGTGGTGCAGTTGGTAATATATTTGCTGGTTATGGCGCCATGCTGAGCCAAAGTTTTTATCTGGGTGGTGAAGTATTTGCTGATCTTACTAATACAACATCCGATATCACGATTGATGCTGACAATTTTAAAGACCAGTTCAAAGAAAAATATGGTTACGGTGTGAGTATTCTGCCTGGTATCGCATTAAGCGATCACACGATGGCTTACGGACGTCTTGGTGTGGTTCGTTCAAAATTCGAAGTCAAAGAAACTTCGCCAGTTGCTACTTCCGAAGAAAAATCATTGACCGGTGCACAATTTGGCTTAGGCATTCAAACCAGTCTGACACAAAACATTGATTTTCGTGGAGAATATGATTTTACTGCTTATAGCTCTGGAAACTTTAATGGTAATTCGTTGAAACCACGCTCTGATCAATTTAATGTTGGTTTAATTTACAAGTTTGAATAATTGCATTCTAAATCTTTAAAATTAATATTTATCCCGCACTATAATCTATAAAGTGCGGGATTTGTTTTTCAACATGAATATGTCTTTCATTATTTTAGATCGTGATGGTGTTATTAATTACGATTCAAGCGAATACATCAAATCGCCGGAAGAATGGTTACCCATTCCAGGCAGTTTACATGCCATTGCTAAATTAAATCGTGCTGGATTTCGCGTATTAATTGCTACTAATCAATCTGGCATCGCACGCGGATATTATGATCTTGCTACGTTAGATGCTATTCATGAAAAACTGCGGCAAACACTAGCGCTCTATAATGGTTACATCGAAGAAATTTTTTACTGTCCTCATCATCCAGAAGATGGGTGTTT
The DNA here is from genome assembly GCA_001801495.1 of Gammaproteobacteria bacterium RIFCSPHIGHO2_12_FULL_37_34. Classification (GTDB taxonomy): domain Bacteria; phylum Pseudomonadota; class Gammaproteobacteria; order DSM-16500; family DSM-16500; genus Aquicella. The sequence goes on along the minus strand of MGXW01000040.1, from coordinate 13,221 downwards.
GTGTCGCAAACCAAAGCCAGGACTTTTATATCAAATTCAAACCAAGTATGCTGTACCATTAGCTGAAACATTTTTTATCGGTGATTCATTGGTGGATGTACAAGCAGCGCAAGCTGCAGAATGCTTACCTTTATTAGTGCGCACAGGAAAAGGACAAGAATGGCTAAAAAAAAGCCCGGGGCTTGGGAGCATTCCGAATTTTGCCGATTTAGCAGAAGCAGTAGAATATGTTCTTCTAAATGTGAATCCTAAATAGGACTGGAATGGCCACAACAAAGAAGCCTAATTATTCAACAATTAATTTATTCATCCGTTCATTTGTTTTTTCTATTTATTCATGGACTACGATTCCGCTTTATAGTTTTGTGTGTATGCTGGCACTAGCTTTCCCACTTTCGTATCGACATGCTTTAATTCGAGCTTATCTGCGACTTTATCTTCATGTTTTAAAATATGTTTGTTTAATCAATTATCAAGTAAAAGGTTTAGAAAACATTCCTCACGATAGAACAGGTATTATTCTTAGTAAACATCAATCCACATGGGAAACATTTTTCTTACCTACTATTTTCCATGATCCAGCAATCATCGTTAAAAAAGAATTATTATGGGTGCCTTTTTTTGGTTGGGGATTAGCAACTTCTGATCCTATTGCAATTGATAGAAATAATAAATCATCCGCCATGCAACAAGTTATTGAAAAAGGAGCAAGATGTTTACAAGCTGGGCGATGGGTGCTTATTTTTCCTGAGGGTACGCGTATACCAGCCGGTCAAGTTGGCAAGTATCGTCTAGGCGGCGCACGTTTAGCTGTTGCAAGCGGTTATCCCGTTATTCCTATTGCTCATAATGCTGGTTACTTTTGGCCTAAGCGAAAATTCATTAAACAACCTGGCACGATACAAGTCGTTATCGGACCATTAATTGAAAGCAAAGGCCGCACGCCAGAAGAAGTGTTGGAATTAACAAAAAACTGGATTGAGAATACGGTGAAAAAAATCAAATGATGTTTTATGCACTAACTCAACGCTGGATCTCGTGCACCATGAGGAGCATTTGCAGCTTCATCCATAAACCCACCAGTGAGCACATGACTTCTTAAACATTTATTTTTATGCTTCAAACATATTCCTATTGATGAAGAAGGCGCAATAAATTCAGACAATTTTGAATATGGAATCAACACCGTTTGTGTACCATAGTAATAAGGTGCGACTTGATACTCATCAAAGGTAATCAGTAAGCCATCTGGATTGACATTCCAGTTTTTATAATTTTGAAATTCAGGCGCGGTACCTTTTGAAATAAATTCTTTACTTTTTAAACGTTTCGACAAAGTCAAGTTAGCATAATTAGCCAACACATTAAGATAGGGTGATTCCGACTTAAAAAGATCAACTAATTCTAATGATTGACCACTTTCTAAATCGTAATTGAGTACCCGATGATGGTGATAAGGATGCGCCATGCCCACAATGTATCCTTCCACACTAAAACGGATACTAATAATAGGACTACCACTGGTATTGACCACTGATGAATCAAAATCAATATTTAATGTGCTTTCACTATTTGCAATAGATGACGGTAAGTTTTTACGAAATGGTAATTGATCGGCTATACGCTGTTTGTAATCATTCATTTCTTCTTGAATAAGTGTTTGAACAAGTTGGTTAAACTTTTCTGCCGTTTCACTTTGCTCATCACTCGTTAGCAATGGAAAAATAGACTTCATCACAACTTTAGGCTTGGCATAATTTAATTTGGTCGTTGGAATCAAATCAACATCGTTATAAATATGATAAATTTGTTGTCGCTCCACACCAGAATCTTCATCATCGGCAAAAACAGGCGATACACTAATAAAAAAAGTTAACATCAATAATATAATATATTTAAAATATCGATTCATTACAGCCTTCCCCTTGTACGTTGCTGTCAATAATTATACCTTGTTTATTTACAATAAACATAATCGTACAGGTAAATGCTAAGCTTTTTTCAGTCATGCCAACCCCTGGTTTGATTAACATAAGCGGCTTGCCAGATGAATCAATATTAAGTTGAACGGGAGAGGGGGTAGAAACGTTAGCATAACGCGGATTTGTTCTTGTATAAAAATAAGCCGTGTTACCTTCTGAAAATACAACTTTCTTATTAGGTAATCCAAAACGATTGATATACGCACTGATAGGACTACCATAACCATATCGGCTAATTTTTGCTCCCTGATTGGGTGTTGTTAGTGTACAATTTGCAAGTAAAATACAAAATCCACACATGATGATATAGCGCATGATGATATCCCTATGAAATTAGCTTTTTGCTTGTATAAATATTTTCCTTACGGCGGTTTAGAGCGTGATTTTCTGCGTATTGCTCGCGTTTGTAAAAACCGCGGACACGATATTCATGTTTATACCATGCATTGGAAAGGCGAACCAGAAATCGATTTTCATATGCACCTATTAAACATTCGTGCTAAACAAAATCATACTCGATGCTATGCCTTTAGCAAACAAATAAAAGATCACCTGAAAGCTAATCAGTATGATGTGGTAATCGGTTTTAATAAAATGCCTGATCTTGATATTTACTATGCGGCTGATATGTGTTATCAAGCACGTATTCATGAAAATCGTTATTTTTTTCATCGGTTCCTCCCTCGTTATCGACAACTGATCGCATTAGAAAAAGCTGTATTTATGCAAGGCAAACCCACTAAAATTTTGCTGATTTCACCAGAGCAACAAACGGCGTATATGCGCTATTATCAAACCGAAACAAATCGTTTTCATTTACTTCCTCCTGGCATTACCAAAGATCGTATTGCACCCCTTCATACACATCACATTCGTGACACAATGCGAAAGGCTTATCAACTTGCAGATGAGCATAGGTTGGTTTTGATGATTGGATCCGGATTTAAAACCAAAGGATTAGATAGAACGATCATTGCTTTGGCATCACTCCCAGAAAATTTAAAAAAATGCTGTCAATTGTTTGTCATTGGTCAAGATAATCCTCGTTATTATCAACGCTTAGCCAAACGCTTTTCTATCGAAAATCAAATTCGTTTTCTGGGTGGCAGAGACGATGTACCAACTTTTTTATTAGCAGCGGATTTGCTCATTCACCCTGCTTATCATGAAAATACGGGTACCGTTTTATTAGAAGCGATTGCCTCTGGGTTACCTGTATTAACAACTGATGTATGTGGTTATGCTCATTTTATTAATGAGGCTAAAGCAGGTATCGTACTCACTTCTCCCTTTCAACAACTGGAATTGAATGGTGCACTACAAAACATGTTATCATCATCCACTCAAAAATGGAGACAAAATGGTTTGTCATTTGCAAAACAGGCAGATATTTACAGCTTGCCAGAAAAAGCTACCGATTTTATAGAATCAGTTAGGAAAAATCGTGAAACTCTATCTACAAGATCCTATTAAAAAATATTTCTCTATGGAACAACCTTATTTCAACCAAATAATGGCGTTAAAAGGAGAATGTTTTCGCCATCGTGAAGGAAGAATAATACAGCGCATTCGCTTGGGGCATTCTAATTATTTTATCAAACAATATCGGGGTATTGGCTGGAAAGAAATTTTTAAAAATTTGTTTCAGCTGCGCTTACCTGTGCTCGGAGCAAGTAATGAATGGTATGCGATTAAAAAATTACAATCCATTGGTATACCTACTGTAAATATAATTGCTTTTGGAGAATGCGGCTATAATCCTGCAACATTAACATCATTTATTTTAATGGAAGAACTTGCGCCAACGATTAGTTTAGAAACATTATGTAAAAACTGGGCCAAATCACCACCACCATTTTTATTTAAGCAAGCATTAATTAAACGCGTAGCAGAAATAACTAAACAATTACACGAAAATGGTGTCAATCACCGCGATCTTTACATTTGCCATTTTTTATTTGATGCCTCTCAACAGCATTTGCACACGCCACCTCTTTATCTAATTGATTTACACCGAGCACAGGTGCGACAACATACTCCGCTACGTTGGATCATTAAAGATTTAGCCAGTTTATATTTTTCGAGTAAAGAAATTGGTTTAACACAACGCGATTTATATCGCTTTATTCAAACCTATAGCGGGGTACCCATACGAAACGCTATTCATCTAAAAAAATCTTTCTGGGATAAAGTAAAAAAACGTGGAGAAAAACTCTATGCTAACCACGCCTAAAGCATCGCCATCTTACCCTATCTTTCTTTGGCACGATCTTCAATCTGCTCATTTTAATTTTAATACACCTTTTATGCTTCATTTAGCAGACAAACAAGTTTTTTTTGTTGAGCAAGTGTTACGTATTATTCCTAAAAAAAGAATGGTGGTGTTAGGTGTTTGGCAAGACAAACCCGTTGTAGCAAAATTATTTTTTAACCTAGAACGCGCGAAACAACATATCGAAAAAGATGTGGCTGGCATTAACATATTACAAACCAATCACATCCCCACTCCAACTATACTCCATCAAAGCATCAGCGAAGATCGAAGAATCTATATTCTAATTCTTGAGCGTATTTTTGAAGCTGAAAATTTAGCTACTATCTGGGAAGCTAAAAAACACCACGTACCAGAAATATTATCTATATTAAAATCGGTTGTTACAGAAATTGCTACCCAACATGTTTTAGGTGTGTTGCAACAAGATATTCATTTTAAAAATTTTCTATTAACAACGAATCGAATTTATACGTTAGACGGTGCTCAAATCGAAATCTTTAAACCATTGCTGCCCAAACAAGTCAGTATAAAAAACCTTGCATTATTTCTAGCTCAATTAGGAGTGGGCGCAGAAACGCTTCAGAAACAATTATTTCAATACTACGCTACATTACGTGGCTGGCGTTTAAAAAAAGAAGATGATGACGAATTGTTTTATCAAATCAATAAACGAAACAATAAGCGTTGGCAACAATTTGAAAAGAAAATTTTTAGAGATTGTTCTGATTTTTCTCGTTTTCATGATTTACATATACATGGCATGTATAATCGTGTGTATCAATCAGCTGCCTTGTTACAATTTTTAAAAAACCCGGATGCTATCTTTCATCATCCTACCACCCAAATAATAAAAATGGGACGCTCTGCTACAGTCGCAAAAATTGCAATAGATCATCATACATTTATTATTAAACGCTATAACATAAAAAGTATATGGCATCAGCTGCGGCGATCCATGCGTTTAACGCGTGCTTATGTATCTTGGCGATTAGCTCAAAAATGTATGTTATTAGGTGTATCCACGGCAAAACCTGTGGCATTTATTGAAAAAAAATATTTTGGTCTAAGAAATAAATCTTATTTTATAAGTGAATTTGTTTCTGGTGAACATGTGGGAGACTTTTTTAAAAAAAACCATATTGAAGACGAAGTAAGTAAAATGGCCGTTCGTATCATGGCACTGCTTAAAAACATAACTAAAATAGAATTAACTCATGGTGACTTAAAAACAACTAATATTTTGATTGATCAATATAAACAGCCTGTTTTAATTGATTTGGATGGCGCAACAGAACATACTTCATTATCAGGGTTATATCGTGCATTTAGAAAAGATATGAAGCGATTTTTTAAAAATTTTGATGGCCAATTGTTATTAAAGAAAAAATTTCAAGAAATCCTATAGCAGGAGAACGAACATGCAAGGACTGCATCATACACATTTATTCAAAGAGGCTTGCTTCGTCAATGGAAGTTGGATACAAGCCGATTCTGGTAAAACAATTCCGGTTGTAAATCCCTATGATGGCAGCATCTTAGGCCATGTTCCTTCCTGCACGCAGATCGAAACCAGCCGTGCTATCGAAGCAGCCCAAACTGCTTGGCATCCATGGAAAATCAAATCCGCTAAAGAGCGTTCGGATGTGCTTTTGGCATGGGCACAACTAATCGATCAAAATAAAGAAGATCTTGCTCGTATCATGACATTAGAACAAGGCAAATCTCTTACGGAATCGCGTGGCGAAATTGATTATGCTAATGCTTATATTAAATGGTTTGCAGAAGAAGCAAGACGCATCAATGGCGATATTATTCCCTCTAATAAGCGCAATCAACATTTGTTAGTGATCAAGCAAGCAATTGGTGTGGTTGCTGCTATCACACCTTGGAACTTCCCAGCCGCCATGATGACGAGAAAAATTGCGCCAGCATTAGCCGCTGGTTGCACCATTGTAGTAAAACCTGATGAAGAAACCCCATTCACTGCGCTTGCACTCGCTGTGTTAGCTGAACAAGCAGGCATACCTGTTGGCGTGATCAACATAATAACTGGTATACCTGAAAAAATAGGTATGGAGTTATCGACCAACCCCATTGTACGCAAACTAACTTTCACTGGTTCAACGGCAATTGGCCGATTATTAATGCAACAATGTGCGCCTACATTAAAAAAGTTATCATTAGAACTAGGTGGAAATGCACCATTTATTGTGTTTGATGATGCCAATCTAGATGCTGCAGTGGAAGGCGCTATCGCTTCAAAATTTCGTAATAGTGGACAAACTTGCGTGTGCGCTAATCGTATTTTAGTTCACGATTCCGTTTACGCAGAATTTACCAAAAAACTAATTCATGCTGTTTTGCAATTAAAAGTGGGTAATGGTCTTGATCCAAACACCCAACAAGGGCCTTTAATTAATGAAGCGGCATTAAACAAAGTAAAAACTCATATAAAAGATGCTGTAGCAAAAGGGGCGCGCATTGTGTACGGCGGCAAACCACACCCATTGGGCGGGCTCTTTTTTGAGCCAACCGTGTTAACGGAGGCAAATTCATCCATGTTACTTGCTAAAGAAGAAACCTTCGGGCCTGTTGCACCACTTTTTCGTTTTCACACAGAAGAAGAAGCCCTGTTAATGGCCAATGATACAGAATTTGGACTCGCTTCTTATTTTTATAGTATGAATATAGATCGCATCTGGCGAATGGCCGAGAATTTAGAATATGGTATTGTTGGGATCAACTCAGGAATCATTTCGACCGAAGTTGCGCCATTTGGTGGTATCAAACAATCTGGTATGGGGAGGGAAGGATCAACATATGGGATAGAAGGTTATCTTGAAATAAAATATATTTGCATGGAAGTACTACCATGATGCTATTTAAACTTGTGCACAAAGAGCATAAGCGAAATGATTGGAGAGATCTCCCTGTTGAACTGACAGGAGAAATTCTATCTTATTTAAGTAAATCGGACATTACTAAATTAAGACAATTATCTTGTCAAGATAAAGTGAGAATCAATGCTTATCTCACTCATCCCACTCGCGTTTTACAAATAATTAATACTTATCCTGCCGTACGAGTAAAAAAATTTTTGGATTACTACCGAACAACTCCAGCGTTTTTTAATTTAGAAAATCTATCATGCGATGAGATGCATGCTAAAGAAATGATTTGTTATGCATTTACAACACAAACTGTCTCACAAAAAAAGCTTCATTATATCCAAGAAGCCATGACCAAAATGAACAAAGAACTCACTCCAAACACAATAGAAAGTTTACACATTATGTGCTTAGCTATTCGTTTGAATCATGAAAAAAACCATATAAAACGTGATAATCTTGAAAAGGATTTGCAATTAAAACTATTGCATCGCTCATCTACACATTATATTAATTTATGCAAAATGTCTCTTAAATTAGCTTCACTTAGCCATATCAATTTATCAGGTATTCATCTCAATCGAATAAATTTATTTAAAGGTAACCTCATTAATTGCAATTTAATCGAATCCGATTTGAACAGCGCCATGTTATGTAAAGCAAGGTTAACTCAAACAGATTTGAGTAAAGCGAACCTCAGTCATGCCAATCTTACAATGGTAAATTTTAACAATGTTAATTTGAGAGAAGCTAACTTAAGTAACGCTGATTTAAGTGGAGCCATATTAAATCGTGTTGAATTAACAGATGCTATTTTAGATCACATCACATTAATGGAGCCTTTTCACGATATACATTCGCTTACTGAAGCTTTAAATAATTTTTATGAAAACACCAAAGAACAAAAACGTATGGGGGATTTACGTCGAATCGCTGCGCAAAATATTATTGATAAACTACAGATTCTATGCCTAGAAAAAGAAGAAAAAATAGCAATTCTGAAGCGAGCTATGAAACATGACGTGTTTGCGCTTAACAAAATAAATCCGCGTTTTCTTAGTTTTAATCAAATAAATTATTTCGATTGTTATGAGCATCTCGCCTATACCAAACAACTGTTTGCAAAATTTAAAATAGAAATGGATTCTAAAAAACGTCAACGCATCAGATAATGTAACCCGCATCATGAGTTATGAGTAAGTTGTTGATTTTAAAAAATATATATTAGCGATAGCTAGCAAAAAAATACGTGCGCGTGCATTATACTTAATATAAGTGGATTATTATAAACGCACTTATGCCAAACAATGAATCAAACGATAAATCAAAACAACGATCTGACAATCGAGCCAAAAAACTATTTAATTGGATAGAAACATTTTATTGGCATGTAGAAAAGGTAAGTAAAATTGCTCTTAGTGAAAGTATTTCTCCTTGGTGGGCTACTAAATTAAGAGAAGCGTTAGATACTTTACAAGTTGCGAATAATCTAGGTTGGATAGGTCTTATCCTAACTACTCTGTTACTACCCATTGGTATTTATAATATCATTCGATCAGTTACATCTGAAAAAGATAAAGTAGTGCAAGGTGTAACCATTGCTAAAATGATTAGTAGTATTGCTTTAGCAACAATAGGTGCGCTCACTGCTGCAGGGTTGATTTATATTATTACACCTCTCTTATTTACTATTTCTGCAGCGAAATCCCTCATTGAAAATAGCATATTGTTAAGTAAACATTTATACAATCGTTTTTTTAGAAAAAACACTATCTCAAAAGAAACGACAAGTGATCTTACAGAATTAACAAAATTAATGAATGAAAAACGAAAAAATGATGAGGCAATTGTCAATTCTACGCATGCTATTTTGCAAAGTAGCGTCGCTTTAACAGGTTCAATCTTTTTATTCGTGTTTCCACCCGCTGGTATTATTATATTACTGGCAACCGCTATTTACGGCTTGCTCGATCCCATCAGGCGTATCGGACAATTTGCTAATTTTATTAGTCGAAAAATTCGTAATAAACCTCTGTTTGATCCTTTTAGAATGCGAACTGAAGAAGAGGTTTATCAGGAGATTAATCAGAAGATTTCACTCCCCAATAAAAAAAATGAGTTATCTCGCACAGAAAAACCCACACATGGCGAAAAAGGTCACGTTCATGGTAGTGAAACAACACTCTATGCGCGTTTTATGTATCCCGGACATCGGGAAAAATTAATGGGTGCTTGTAAAAAACTTTTTGAAAACTGCAAAGAAAAACTACCGAGTCAGGAAACAAAGTTAACAGCTGTTCCTAATCTTCCTCAATTAATCGAAAATTTAGAACAGCGTATTCGTACGGCAAAAGAAAAACATGACAATTTAACAAAAGGATCTGCCATACATATAAACGACGAGGCGAGTCAACTCACTCTTCTTATAGAAGATATTACCGATCTATTCAGTCATGCTAAAAACATAAGTGAAAATGATCAAATAAATACATTAAAAACGGAAGCACAAGCGTTAGCGGAATCGATAACAAAGCAAATATCTGATAAAAATAAAGCTTCAGAAACAATGTCGCATAATAATATTCAACAAACAAAACTAAGATTATAATAACTTCTACAAATTATCAAAAGATTAGCTGTTAAAAACTTGCACTTTAAGCTAGTTTTTCCAGCCCTAATAAGAAAAATGATTTTTTTTCAAGGAGTTGTGGCGTTGATTGTCAGGATAATCAACGGTTGTGGCGTTGATTGTCAGGATAATCAACGGTTGTGGCGTTTATTTACTATAGGATTAAACTTGAAACCGAATGCCCTGAGCAAGAAGTAAGGTTTTACCCCAATTGATTGTGTTGGTTTGTCGCCGCATGTATGCTTTCCAAACATCTGATCCTGCTTCGCGACCACCTCCTGTTGCTTTCTCACCACCAAAAGCACCACCAATTTCTGCACCGGAAGTACCCATGTTAATATTAGCTATTCCACAATCACTGCCTTCTGCAGAAAGAAAAGCTTCTGCCTGTTGCAAACGCGTAGTAAAAAGTGCGGAGGATAATCCAAAAGAGGAATGATTTTGCATAGCAATTGCTTCCTCAAACAATTTATATTTCATGACATATAAAATAGGAGCGAATGTTTCCTGCTGCACTACTTCCCAATGGTTTTCTGCCTCAATAATAGTTGGCTCCACAAAAAAACCCTTGCGCTTTATCACCTTCCCACCAAATAAAATGTTTCCACCTTTTTGTTTAGCAGCTTGAACTACTTTTATAAATTGATCAACTGCATGCTGATCAATTAAAGGACCCATTATGTTTTTTTGATCGAGCGGATCACCAACAGTAATCTTTTGATAGGCAGCAACAAGTGCTTTCACTAACGTTTCATAAATGGATTCATGAATGATTAATCGTCTTGTTGTTGTGCAACGTTGCCCTGCTGTTCCTATTGCACCAAATACAACTGCTGGCATAACAAGCTGAAGATCGGCAGATTCATCAATGATGATTGCATTATTGCCACTTAATTCTAATAATGCTTTGCCCAAACGATTCCCCACAATAGTATTTATTTCGCGGCCAACTATTGTTGAGCCAGTAAAGGAAACTAATGGAAAGCGCTGATCACTGACCATTTGTTTTATAATTTCACTATCATCCGTAATAACAAGTGAAAAAATGCTTCGATAACCAAATGCATCGCAGATACGATTACAGATATGTTGAACGGCAATAGCACATAAAGATGTTTTGGGCGAAGGTTTCCAAATAACTGCATTACCGCAAATCGCTGCGATAAATGCATTCCAGGACCAAACTGCTACCGGAAAATTAAAAGCGCTGATGACTAACACCACACCAAGCGGATGCCATTGCTCATACATGCGATGAGCCGTTCGCTCTGAATGCATCGTTTTACCATATAACATACGTGATTGGCCAACAGCAAAATCAGCCATATCTATCATTTCTTGAACTTCACCATCCCCTTCTTGCTTAGATTTTCCCATTTCCAATGATACTAAACTTCCAAGAAAATCTTTTTGCTTACGCAATTCATCGCCAATTGCTCGGATCACTTCACCACGTTTTGGTGCAGGTATGTCACGCCAAATTAAAAAAGAACGTTCGGCTTCCTTCATCGTATGCTCATAATCCTCTTTGGTTGCGCGATAAATGGACGCGATTAATTCGCCATTCGTTGGATTATAAGAATGAATTTCACCCGATTTTTTATTGGACGACCACCAATGTAATCCAGTGCTCACACCACTATGATGTGAGCCAATGTGAAGTTGAGATAATAATTTCTCATGCATAATATGATCCGAATTGGTTACCAATTAATTCATCATAGGAGAATTGTTCTTGAGCAATTAATCCATGGTATCGATTGAGATTGTTGAAAACCAAATCAATGATCGCACACATACCAGATGCTGTAGTAAATTGTATGGCTGACCATCGATAGTTATCTAGTTTTTTGGAATAAAATTTTTTAACATAACTTTCTTCGATAAATTGATTTTCTTGCATGCCTGTTACCGATACATAAACTAACACAACATCTTGAAATGTTTTAGGAAGCGCTCGCTCAAAAATTTTTTTCAACGTTTCGCGATCTTCATTTAATTTTAAATCATTCATTAAAAATTGAATTTTACTACAATGCCCCGGGTAACGAATGGTTTTATAACTTAAATGTTTTACCTTACCAAGATAAGTCTTTACTAAACTACCAATACCACCTGATGTATTAAACGCTTCATAAGTTAAACCATCGATTTTAACTTCTTCTAAACCTTCCAATGGTAATAAATTGACTTCTTTGTTATTTTCAATTGCTTGGCATAAATTACCATATTCATTGATAAGCCCATCCGTTGACCACGTTAAAGAATATTGCAAAGCATTACTAATATTAATGGGTAAAGCACCTACTCTTAATTTTACAGTATCAAGTTCAGGAAAATTTTTCATGAGGTGATTAGCAATAATGCTAATTACCCCTGGTGCCAAACCACATTGCGGTACAAAAGCGCTTTTTTCATGCTTGGCGATCACTTGGATAGCTTGTGCGGTTTGTACATCTTCTGTTAAATCAAAATAATGAATGTGATGAGCAGCTGCTATTTTTGCAATAGGTAAATTGCAATAGTAAGGAAGCGATGAAACAATGGCTTCAATATTACATTTTGTTATTGCTGCTGCAATAGCATGACTATCTTCAGCATCTAGTTTCATAAAATGAAAGTTAGATAAATTTTTTAAACGATGAAGATGGGGTGTGTCCGCTTGTTTATCCGCCAAATGAACAACATAATGATTCGAATGTGATAACAAGTGAGTAATAAGTGAACCAATCTTTCCCGCACCAATTACTAATACGTGATGCATGAATAAATTTTCCTTGTTCGGCCGCTGGTTTCATCATAGACAATATGTATTTATTGTCAATAGGCTAATAAAAACAGATGGCCCTTTAAAGCCCTGTTGCTTTTGTATATGGTTATAATATACTTATAAAATGGACGATATTATTTTAGCAGAATGTATTGGTTTTGAATGGGATGATGGGAATCGCATTAAAAACCGCATCAAACATGAAGTCTTGCATTGGGAATGCGAACAAGTGTTTTTTAATTCTCCCATTTTAATTCAACAAGATGTAAAACATTCTCAATGTGAAACAAGATATTATATCTTAGGGCAAACGGATGCTGGCAGAAAATTATTTATTGTGTTCACCATTAGAAATCAGCTCGTACGTGTTATTTCAGCAAGAGATATGAGTAAAAAGGAGCGATATGCCTATGAAAAAGCTTAAAAAATTACCTCCATTTAAAACGGATCATCAGGAAGAAAATTTTTGGGATAAACATGATTCTACTGATTACATCAATTGGACGAAATCACACCGTGTTACGTTTCCCAATCTCAAACCATCTACTCAAACTATTTCATTGCGTTTACCACAAGATCTTTTAAATAAAATAAAAATGTTAGCTAATAAAGAAGATGTTCCCTATCAATCGCTTATGAAAATACTATTGATTCGTGGCATGCATGCTCTTAGAAAA
>MGXW01000039.1 GCA_001801495.1 Gammaproteobacteria bacterium RIFCSPHIGHO2_12_FULL_37_34 | reverse complement strand
GGTTCCTCCATCCGCTCCATATCATAATTCATCAAATCATGTGGAGATTTTCAACATACAAGGTGAGTTATTAAGTTTTATGCTCTTTGAAAACGGGAACCTTTCTGGTAAACTTTCGTGCTAAGTTTAATAGAGATGAGGAGAGTAAAAAAATGGCCAACATAGATGATATTTTAATAGCTGAAGAAATCAAAGAGATCAAACCTTATTTCAAGCAAACTAAAAAAGTTCTGACAGAAGAAGATTATTTTTATGCGGCAGTGATGAGCGCTAACGTTGAGATCGTTAATAAGTTAGCTAAACATATAAATATTCCTTTACCTGAAAATTTCAATAATTTAATTTCCCATGAGCAAACTGATAAAAGGCTAAGCCTCATGCAGCGTTGGGTTAAATTAGTAAAATCAATCGATGCGATGGAAAATTATGGCCAAAAGCTTATCGATGAAAATAAGGGGGGTGGAGAATTAATTGCTGCTGCAGATCATTTCTTAAAAGAGATAAATATTAAAGCTAGTCAGGATGGATTGTATACGTCGCCTATTAATTGGGATGACAGAAGAACTGACTATGAGGAGGATTTGTCAGCCGCCCATTCAATGATGGCAAAGGGGTTGGCGAGAAACTGCGCTGATGCTAAAGGCAAAAGCGTAGTGAATTTAGCAAAACAATTAAAATCACAATTAGTTAATCTTGAGATAGACACGAAAAACTCTCCAAATAATAGGGCATTCTATTCTCTATTACATAGCAAAGATAAAGAGCTAGCGGAGCATCGAGAATTTTCAAACGTTATTCTTGCCAATATCAGCTTATGTTTGGCTGGGCTAGGTATATTTTATCTTGCAGCGGGTTGCGTCAATTTATGGCGAACGAACGGCCAGCATTTCTTCTTTTTTACAGAAACCCAATCTCAAAGAAAGCAGCAAGAGATTCAGCGATGTGCAGTCAGGTTGGGGACGACATAAAATTCGCGTGCAATAAAGGGTACCTCTTATCGATAACCGATGATAAACATTATTATTACCTTGTGTTTCACGGGTGTCACTATTTAAATAGCCTTGTATTTTAAGTGCATTTGCGCCATTATGTCCATAACTACTTGATTAGCAGAAAATAATGGAAAGAACCCTATTAGCACAGCTTAAAAGTTGGCAATCGAAATCCCTGCACCTGCCGCTGCTTTTACGCGGCGCGAGACAAGTTGGGAAGACCTATCTTGTTGAATATTTTGGTAAAATCTGTTTTGAAAAGACTGTTGCCATTAACTTTGAATTGTCGCCAGAATACATCGCCTGCTTTGATACCCTTAAACCCAAAGAAATTATCAATAAAATTGAGGTCATCAGTAAGCAGCGAATCACTTCGGGTACGACGCTATTATTTCTCGATGAAATCCAAATCTGCCCAAATGCTATTTGTGCATTACGTTATTTCAAGGAACAGTTACCAGAGCTTCATGTCATTGGCGCAGGCTCGTTGCTAGAATTCGTTTTAAGCCGGCACGGCGTGAGTATGCCTGTCGGGCGCGTTCAATACCTCTATTTAAAGCCACTGTCATTTATGGAATATCTTTTGGCAACTAACAATCATCACTTGATGGAATTTATCACACAAGTCAGGCTTGGAGATGACACGCCTGATGCTATCCACCAAACAGCATTAAAGCTTGTACGTGAATACATGATTCTTGGTGGAATGCCGATGGTTATTGCCAATTATATCAAGACGGAATCCATTGCGGAATGTCAAGAATTTCAAACGCTATTATTAAGAACCTACAATGATGACTTTGCTAAATACACAACCAGTGCGCGTCATAAATATTTGCAACAGGTATACAACCAAACTCCAGGCTTGGTAGGACAACAAATTAAATACGTTAATCTGTCACCCGATATGGATCCGCGATATTTAAAAGATGCGATTTTAGACCTGAAAAAAGCAGGTGTTATCTTTCCTGTTTACTCAACCTCTACTTCCGGCCTACCTTTATTGACTCATTTAAATGAAAAACGGTTCAAGTTGTTATTTTTAGATGTTGGTCTCATGAAGCGCGCAGCCAAGCTAGATATTGATCTGCTTTTTACGCAGGATTTGATGTTGCTGGATAGGGGAGCCATAGCCGAACAATTTGTTGGACAGGAATTACTGGCATATCAAGATCCATTTGATGAACCACAGTTATATTACTGGTCACGTAAAGATAAAAGTAGCACGGCTGAGGTTGATTACGTTCTTAATTTTGATTCCATGATTACAGCCATTGAAGTAAAAGCAGGTAAAACTGGCACGCTTAGATCATTGCATTTGTTAATGAAGGAAAAAGAACTTCTCACCGGCGTACGTATATCATCACTCAAATTACAAATAAATGATAATATACTATCTGTCCCGTTTTATTTAATCAGCCAAGTGAAGCACTTGCTAAAGAATAGGGGCTCAGGATAGAAGCTGAATTAATGCATCAACCATTCTTACGCCTGGAATTGTACAGCACGCTCTTCTCGATGCCTGCCCTAATTAATTTTCTTCTTTTTTATCGTCACTATTCATATGGCCTTTAAATAAATCTCCCAATGTAGTTTTTAGAGCCGATTCAGCTTTTTTCTTTTTAGAAGGAACAACAGGCGCTGCACTAGGATTGTTTGTTTTCGCAACTTTTTTATTGTTGTTACCAGAAGGTGCTGCTTTTGCATCTTTTGCTTTAATAGAAAGTATAATAGCATGCACTTTTCTATCTGTTCCCATGATTTTCGCATCTACAGTATCACCTACTTGCAGTTTAGTGCGCGCATCTTCCACTTTTTCTGGTGAAATTTCGGCTGCACGCAGTATAGCCTGCACTCCTTCAGCAAGTTCAATAGTCGCTTGCTTTTGGTCAACGTCAATTACTTTACCGGTAACAATACTACCTTTTTCATGTTCTGCTAAATAATTAGCAATTGGATTGTCAGCAAGTTGTTTCAAACCTAATGCAATACGTTCGCGATCAACATCAATTGCTAAGATAATTGCTTCTAGCTCATCACTTTTTTGGTATTTGCGTAAGGATTCTTGAGCATCTGCCTCACTCCAAGCAATGTCGGAGAGATAAATTAAACCATCAATACCCCCATCTAGTTCAAGGAAAATACCAAAATCAGTAATGGATTTAATTTTACCTTTGACATGTTCGCCTTTTTGATGGTTCACAGCGAAGACAGCCCATGGATTGGATGTACATTGTTTGACGCCCAACGAAATACGACGACGCTCCCCATCCACATCTAGTACCATGACTTCTACTTCTTGCCCAAGATGAATCACTTTATTGGGGTTGATATTTTTATTTGTCCAATCCATTTCAGAGACATGAACTAGCCCTTCAATTCCTTCTTCGATTTCAACGAAACAACCGTAATCGGTAATATTGGTCACCCGACCAGAAATTTTAGAATGAACAGGATAACGTTGACCAATATCTTGCCATGGATCGCCTGCTAATTGTTTTAGGCCTAGTGACACACGAGCATTATCGCGATCAATTTTTAAAACTTTAACTTTGATTTCATCGCCGATAGTTAAAATTTCGCTAGGATGTTTCACGCGTTTCCAAGACATATCGGTGATGTGAAGTAAACCATCTATCCCACCTAAATCAATGAATGCACCATAATCAGTAAGGTTTTTAACTATTCCCTTTACTTCATCCCCTTCATTAATGTTTTCAAGAACAGCCGCACGTTCAACATTGGTTTCAGATTCAAGTACAGCGCGTCTTGATACAACAATATTATTACGTTTTGGATCGACTTTAATGACTTTAAATTCGAATTCTTTATTTTCAAACGATTCTGGATCGCGAATGGGTTTGACATCAACTAAAGAGCCAGGTAAGAATGCGCGAACTTTATTAATTTCTACAGTAAAGCCGCCCTTTACGCGACCAATAATAGTACCCCGAATGGTTTCTTTAGTTTCGTAAGCATGCTCTAAGTGAGACCAGGATTCTAGTCGTTTTGCTCTTTCACGGGATAGGCGGGTACTGCCAAAACCATCTTCTAATACTTCAAGTGCTACTTTAATTTCATCGCCAACTTTTATGTCAAGTTTACCTGCTTCATCATAGAATTGCTCGACAGGGATATAAGATTCAGATTTTAGTCCAGCATCGACAATAATATATTTCTCTTCTACTCGCTGCACAGTTGCGGTAATAATGGCTCCTGGTAACATCGGTGTTTCTTGCAGGCTTTTTTCTAATAGTTGTTCAAAGGTTTCACCCATAAATTCAATCTCAGTTAAAACGGTTAGTGTTAATCAACTTTACTCTGCTGCCTCAACTAGAATCGGATTGATCTCTAAGTGCAAGGTAGCAGGAAAGGCCTTTTTTCGCTTAATCTCGAATAAGATACGTTCCACGACTTGTTCGATGGTTAAGTGATTGGTATCAATACATATTGCATCCTCTGCCGGTTTAAGTGGTGCTACAATCCGTTCTTGATCTCGCTTATCCCGCTCGCGTAGCTCCTCAATAAGGTCGCCTAGCGTAACACTAATCCCTCTTTCTTTCAACTGGTTATAACGGCGCATTGCTCTTTCTTCAGGAGTTGCTTGTAAGAAAATCTTCAATTCAGCATCAGGGAAAACCACTGTTCCCATATCCCGCCCATCTGCTACCAAGCCTGGTTTATCACGAAAAGCACGTTGTCTGCTTAATAATGCGGCTCGGACAGCGGGTAATGCGGCAACAATAGAAGCAGCATTACCTATTTTTTCAGTACGGATGATCTCAGTCACATCTTCTCCTTCAAGAATGATACGAGTGAGATTGTTTTCTTGCGCAATAAATTGCACATCAAGATGTTCTGCTAAAACGTTTAGAGCTTTTTCATTATCCAAGGCAACACTGTGTTTTTGAGCTGCAAGTGCTAGTACTCGATATAATGCTCCGCTATCGAGCAGCTTCCATCTCAGACGCTTTGCAAGTAATTGGCTGACCGTTCCCTTGCCTGTGCCGCTTGCGCCATCAACAGTAATCACCGCTTCCTTTTGTGGTGTCATGCTGTTTTTTCTCCTTTGAAATAAAAATAGTCATATCGAAAGTGTTTAATCGTTACGAGATAGATTTTTAATGCACTCGAGGCTAACCAATATTTCTTCATCACTTAATTGAATCAGTCTGACACCTTGAGTATTACGACCAACTAATGATATTTCAGATGCGGGAACACGTACGAGGGTTCCTTTATTGCTAATAAGCATCACCTCATCTTCATGATTGACCTGAATGGCTCCAACTACGCAACCATTGCGCTCGTTGACTTGAATGGAAATCACGCCTTGTCCCCCTCGCCCACTTTGGCGGTACTCTTCGAGCTCGGTGCGTTTTCCATAACCTTTTTCAGTTGCTGTTAAAATATCGCCTTGTTTGGCGACGATGAGCGAAACAACTTTTTGATCTTTTTGTAACTTGATACCTCTTACCCCAGCTGCTTGTCTACCCATACAACGAACTTTTGATTCTGGGAAGCGAACAACTTTTCCTGTATTGCTAAATAACATAATATCGCGATGGCCATCTGTAATATCAGCTTGCACGAGATAATCACCTTCGTTTAAAGCAATAGCAATAATACCAGAGGCGCGAGGACGTGAAAAATCTATTAACGAAACTTTTTTGATGAGGCCTGCGGAAGTTGCCATCACGACATAATGTTTATCGTCGTATTCGCGTATGGGTAAAAATGCATTTACTTTTTCTCCATCCGCTAAGGGAAGTAAATTGATGATAGGACGGCCGCGTGCAGCTCGGTTAGTTTGTGGGAATTGGTAAACCTTCAGCCAATAAATTTTGCCATGCGTAGTAAAGCATAAAATCGTGTCGTGGGTGCGCGCAGCAATAAGAAACTCGATGTAATCTTCTTCTTTCATGGTGGTTGCTGATTTACCTCTTCCACCGCGATGTTGTGCTTGATAAGTATCTAAAGGTTGAGTTTTAACGTAGCCTTCGTGTGAAAGTGTGACCACAACTTCTTCATCTTGGATCAGATCCTCGATGAGTAATTCACCTTCTTCGCACGCCACAATTTCAGTGCGCCTGTTATCAGCAAATTCATTCTTTATCGCAATTAACTCTTCTCGAATCACTTGCATTAAGCGAGCAGCATGTTGCAAAATGTCAGTTAATTGATGTATCAATGTTTGCAGTTCTTTGTGCTCGGTAATAATTTTATCTTGTTCAAGACCAGTTAAACGATGCAAACGCATATCTAAAATAGCTTGTGCTTGTTCGGGGGATAATCGATAACCCTGCTCTGATAAACCGTAATGCTCTGTAGCATGAGAGATAGTATCGTAAGCACCTGCACGCGTTAAAATTTCTATAGTTTGTGCAGTTTGCCAAACTTGGCTCATTAATTGGTTTCTAGCATCCCCTACGTCTTTTGCACGCTTAATTAAGGCAATCATGGCATCGATGTTAGCAAGTGCAACAGCAAGACCCTCTAAAATATGCACTCTTTCACGAGCTTTTTGTAAATCAAAAACAGTGCGGCGCGTAACAACTTCTCGACGATGATCAATGAACGCCTCAAGTAATTGCTTTAAGTTTAGGGTTTTAGGTTGGCCACCGACTAGAGCGACTATATTCACACCATAAATGGTTTGTAATTGGGTATGTACGAACAAATTATTTAAAATAACATCTGTATTTTCGCCGCGGCGCAATTCAATGACGACGCGCATGCCTTGTTTATCAGATTCATCGCGTAAAGCACTAATGCCTTCTACTTTTTTTTCTTTTACTAATTCAGCAATTCGTTCAACTAAGCGTGCTTTATTTACTTGATAAGGTAATTCGGTAACAATAATTTTTTCCTTATTCGATTTTTCATCCGTTTCAATATGTGTTTTGGCGCGAACAACAATTCTACCTCGGCCAGTTAAATAGGCTTCACGTATACCATTTCGTCCTTGAATGAGGCCGTAGGTTGGGAAATCAGGGCCTGGAATATGCTCCATGATTTGCTCAATGGAGAGCTCTGGATGATCAATGAGCGCCATACAAGCATGAATTGTTTCTGTTAAGTTATGTGGAGGAATATTGGTAGCCATGCCTACTGCAATACCCGAAGATCCATTAATTAAGAGATTAGGAATTTTAGTAGGTAAAACGATGGGAGCGGTTTCTGTTTCATCATAATTTGGTGCAAAATCGACGGTTTCTTTTTCGATATCTGCTAGTAAAGCATGCGCAAGACGTGACATACGAATTTCGGTATAACGCATGGCGGCTGCGGCATCACCATCAACAGAGCCAAAGTTACCCTGCCCATCGACTAACAAGTAACGTAAGGAAAAAGGTTGTGCCATGCGAACAATGGTATCGTATACCGCAGTGTCGCCATGCGGATGATATTTACCAATGACATCACCCACGATGCGAGCCGATTTTTTATAGGCTTTGTTCCAATCATTGCCTAATTCGTGCATAGCATATAATACACGACGATGTACAGGTTTTAAGCCATCCCTCACATCAGGTAAGGCACGGCCAACAATCACGCTCATGGCGTAATCGAGATAGGATTTTTTTAGCTCGCTTTCCACACTGACTTTAAAGACTTCTTTGGCAATTGCATTTTCCATAGAAAATTTCATTATACCTTCATGTAAAATTTGCGATAAATTATAGCATAGAAATGAGATTATCTACAGGAGGTGATTGATGGATAAGAAAGTGGCTGAATTGATGGTTGAGTGTCTTGAAGCAGAAGGTGTAACCACTATTTTTGGTTTGCCAGGAGAGGAAAATACGGATTTTGTTGAAGCGCTTTCTCAATCCAAGAAAATCCGTTTTATTTTAACGCGCCACGAACAAGGTGCAGCTTTTATGGCTGATATGCACGGGCGCCTGACCAATCAGGCGGGTGTATGCCTTGCCACATTAGGTCCAGGCGCTATTAATCTTTTATTAGGCGTTGCTGATGCGAATTTAGACAGTTCTCCTCTTGTTGCATTGACTGCTCAAGCTTCTTTAAACCGTATTTATAAAGAATCACATCAGATTATTGATCTCGTCAAACTATTTTCCCCTGTTACCAAATGGTGTGCCATGATTCATTTGCCTGAAGCAGTTGCTGAAATGGTGCGTAAAGCGTTTAAGCAAGCTCAATCAGAACGCATGGGTGCTGTTGCTTTGATTTTGCCTGAAGAAGTTGCTGGATTAGCGATAGATGCAACCCCTCTTTTTCCTCAAGAACCCAAGCTTACGATGCCAAATACCCAGCAAATTCAAAAAGCAGCCTACATTATTAATCAGGCCAAAAATGTTATCATTTTGGCAGGAGCAGGCATCTACCGGCATCATGCCGAGCAAGCGTTGGTAGAATTTATCAATCAAGCTAAGCTGCCTGTAGCAGTAACCTTTATGGCAAAAGGTGTGGTATCTGATCGAGATCCATTGGTGATTGGTACCATTGGTTTTATGCGGCATGATTACACTAATTTTGGCTTGGATCAGGCGGATGTTGTCATTACCGTTGGCTATGATTTAGTTGAATATGCTCCCAAACATTGGAATCCCAATCGGGATAAAAAAATCATCCATATTCATGGCATGCCTGCGGATGTGGATTCACACTACGTATTATCGGTTGGCATTCAAGGTGATATTGTTTCTTCTTTATCAGCTTTAGGAGAAGCTATCAAACCACGTAGCAATTTACCTAAACACATGAATGTGGTGCGTCAGCTGATTCAAAATGAATTAGAGGAACATAAAAATAATTCTGCATTTCCATTAAAACCACAACGCATTGTTGCAGATTTGCGTCAAACGTTAGCTGATTCGGATATTGTTTTATGTGATACAGGAGCTGTGAAAATGTGGATGGCGCGTTTATACCCTTGCTATCAATCAAATACGTGTTTGATTTCAAATAGTCTCGCAACTATGGGGTTTGCTCTGCCAGGTGCTATTGCCGCTAAATTGATTTATCCCAAGCGAAAAATTGTTGCGGTAATGGGAGATGGTGCATTTTTAATGAATTCACAGGAGATTGAAACAGCCAAACGCGAAAACATTTCTTTTGTGATGTTAATTTGGCGTGATAATGCTTATGGGTTAATTGAATGGAAACAAAAACTCGAATACGGTCGTTCTGCTTTCGTTCGGTTTACTAATCCAGATTTGGTTAAATATGCAGAAAGTTTTGGTATACGAGGTGTGAGTATTCGATCAGCAAATGAATTATTACCTGCTTTAAAAGACGCTGTTGCAAGCAACGAATTAGTGTTAATTGATTGCCCAGTGGATTATTCAGAAAATATGAAGTTAACGGATAAATTGACATCTGTATTAATTTAATCCGATTTTACTTAAAAAACTTCAGCGGGAACTCCTGAAAAGCTTGAGAAAATTATTATTTTCGTTAAGATATTACCCACTATATCATGCTTTCATTATACGATTATAGAGTATCTTTTAATGCTCTGCGCAAAATTTTTCCTACATTTGTTTTAGGTAGCGTATCACGAAACACTACATATTTTGGAACTTTATATGGTGTTAAGTGTTCGCGCGCATATTGAATAACAGTATCAGCAGTAAGCACTGAATCGTTTCTTACAATAAATGCTTTCACTGCTTCACCAGAATGTTCATCTGGTATGCCAATCACAGCCACTTCTTTTATACCTTGCAACTTAGCTAGAACATTTTCAATTTCATTCGGATAAACATTGAATCCAGAAATTAAAATCATATCTTTTTT
>MGXW01000038.1 GCA_001801495.1 Gammaproteobacteria bacterium RIFCSPHIGHO2_12_FULL_37_34 | reverse complement strand
TTAGGTGTAATAGAAAGATCAATGCAATAATCTTTTGAAGGCAGGCTGTTTTTTGTTCCTTCAATGGGTGTCACGGATTCCACTTCGAATCCTGACATTGTTAAAGTATGGCACAACAGGTTAAGTGGTAATTTAGGATTGACCCACTCACGTAACCAAGATTCATTGAGTTTCATGGGAGTTATCTTTTTCCTTAAAACTGCTGTAAAAATCGTAAATCATTTTCAAATAAAGTGCGTAAATCAGACATGCCGTATTTGAGTAATGTAAGCCTATCGATGCCCACACCAAAAGCAAATCCACGATAGCGTTTCGTGTCGATATGCGCACCTTTTAAAACATTTGGGTGGACCATACCACAGCCTAAAATTTCAAGCCAACCCGATTGTTTGCAGATGCGACAACCTTTTCCTTCACAATTCAAACAAGAAATGTCAACTTCTGCTGAAGGTTCAGTAAACGGAAAATAAGAAGGGCGAAAACGAATGGCGGTTTTAAGAGTAAAAAATGCCTGTAAAAATTGGGTTAAGACACCTTTTAGATTGGCAAAAGATACTGTTTCATCAATCATTAAACATTCTAATTGATGAAACATAGGTGTATGAGTAAGATCGAAATCACGGCGATAGACTCTTCCCATTGCAACCATGCGTAAAGGTAATGGCATGGTTTTCATTGCACGAATTTGCACAGTCGATGTTTGAGTTCTTAATAAGGTGCCATTTGGAAAATAAAAGGTGTCTTGCATGGCTCGAGCAGGATGGAATGGTGGGATATTGAGTGCAGTAAAATTATGATTATCATCTTCAATTTCAGGACCTTCCATAAATATAAAACCCATTTGAGTGAAAATATCGCGTAATGTGTTACACGTATGGGTAATAGGATGAATGCTGCCAGAATTTAGAGAGCGCCCTGGTAAAGTAATGTCTATGCTTTCTTTTGCGAGCTCTGCTGTTATTTTTTTTTGCGTGAGTACGTCCGCTTGTTTTTCAATAAGATGCTGGATAGTTTGTTTCATTTCATTTATTTGTTGGCCGACAACAGGACGTTTTTCTACTGGAAGTTGTCCCAATGTTTTTAAATGTTCGCTTAGCAATGCTTTTTTGCCAAGATAACGAACTCGACAATCTTCTAACGATTTCAAATCAACGGTTGATTCAATCGCGGATTTGGCTTGTTTTAAAATTTCTTCTAATGGAAGCGTAGTCATTGAATGAACCGCACATTGCCAAAACTTATTGAGAAAGTGATACCCTTTTTAGCTAAGCAGCAACTGAAAAGCTTGCTTTTGCCTTTTCAACTAAAACCGCAAAGGCAGCTTTATCGCGCACAGCTATATCAGCAAGCACTTTTCGATCAATTTCAATGGCGGCTTTTTTAAGTCCGTTAATGAAATTTGCATAACTTATCCCATGTGAGCGAGCAGCAGCGTTGATGCGCACAATCCATAATGCACGGAACTCGCGTTTTTTTTGTCGGCGGTCACGAAATGCATATTGTGCTGCTTTAATAACGGCTTGTTTGGCAACTCGTAAAACCCGACTTCTAGCCCCATAATAACCTTTTGCTTTGGCTAAGACTTTTTTATGTCTTGCTCTTGCAGTTACACCTCGTTTGACTCTTGGCATATCTTTAATTCCTCTTTAAATAAATTTTGCAGTGTATCCTTTAACGCGGGAATGTGTGCGCTTTTGGATAAGATTTTCTCAGTACACGACAAAATTTCCGTTTGCCCTGAGGAGATCGATTTTGTTTCCGATCGTGCTTCGAGACGTCGCGCTGCGCGCGACCCTCAGCACAAACGGAAAACAAAATCGATCGTGCTGAGGGTCGCGCGCAGCGCGACGTCTCGAAGCACGAAGGGTCAATGGAAATTTTGTCGTGTACTGAGAAGATTTTCATATTTTATACATAAGGCAACATTTGTTCAATTCTGCCTAAATCTTCTTTGCGTACTCTTGTTCCAGCGCGCAAATGGCGTTTACGCTTCGTTGTTTTTTTGGTGAGAATATGATTACGATTTTTACTGCGACATTTAAACCCACCATTAGCGGTCGCTCGGAATCGTTTTGCTGCACCACGATTTGACTTTAACTTTGGCATTACCTTTACTCCACAGTGCTATTTCTTTTTTGGGCCCAATACCATAATAATTTGACGCCCTTCAAATTTAGGGTGATATTCAATGATAGCGTGATGATTGAGCTCTGCTATCATGCGTTTTAGCAATTGCATACCAAGCTCCGGGTGAGCCATTTCGCGCCCACGGAAACGCATAGTTACTTTTGCTTTATCTCCTTGTTCTAAGAATTTAATAACACTACGCAGCTTGACTTGATAATCTGCTTCTTCTGTCGCTGGTCGTAGTTTAACTTCCTTAATTTGAATCTGTTTTTGTTTTTTCTTAGCAGCTGCTTTTCGCTTACTCAATTGAAATTTATACTTTCCGTAATCCATTACTCGGCAAACAGGAGGTTTAGCTTCTGGCGACACTTCAACTAAATCAAGACCAGCTTCTTCACTCATTTTTTTTGCTTCGTCGGTCGGCACAACGCCGAGTTGACGCCCCTCTGCATCGATCAAACGAACCTCATGGGTTCTGATTTCATCATTCACCCGAGGTTTCTTTTCTGTACTAATTCTACACCTCCTAATCTACTCGCCCTAATTTAGCTATCTCAGTTTGCATCAGTTCAATATAACGACTTAATGGCATCACACCCAAATCGGCGCCACCTTGGGTTCTAACTGAGACTGTGCGTGATTCTACCTCACGATCCCCGATCACTACGAGATAAGGGATATTTTGTATAGTATGTTCGCGAATTTTAAAGCCGATTTTCTCATTTCTCAAGTCCGATTTTGCTCTAACCCCATGTTTTTTCAATTCCTGCGTGATTTCTTTAGTATAGTTAGCCTGTTTATCGGTAATGTTCATTACAATTGCTTGGATTGGGGCTAGCCATAAGGGTAATTTACCCGTGTAATGCTCAAGCAAAATACCAATAAAGCGCTCGAGTGAGCCTAAAATGGCTCGATGTAACATCACTGGGGGTTTTTTACTTCCATCTTCAGCAATATAATAAGCTTCTAATCGGGCTGGCTGAGCATAATCGAGCTGTAGTGTACCACATTGCCACATGCGTCCTAAACAATCTTTTAAATGAAACTCTATTTTAGGTCCATAAAAAGCCCCTTCTTTTGGTCTCATTTCAAATGTTAATCCCAACTGAGTAAGAGCTTGTGCCAAGGCATTTTCTGCATGGTCCCACAATTCATCTGTTCCAATACGTTTATCTGGGCGGGTTGCTAATTTGAGGATGACATCATTAAAGCCAAAGTCGCGATAAACGCTTAGCACAGATTGAATGAAAAATGATGCTTCAGATTGTACTTGATTATCTGTACAAAAAATATGACCATCATCTTGAACCATTTGTCTTACACGCATTAATCCATGCATGGCACCTGTCATTTCATTTCTGTGTACGCAGCCAAATTCAGCTAATCTTAGTGGTAAATCACGATAACTTTTTAATCCTTGTTTGAAAATCATAATATGACAAGGACAGTTCATGGGTTTTACTGCAAATTTTCTATCATCAGCATCAACCGTAAACATTTCTTCACTAAAATTTGCCCAATGCCCAGATTTTTTCCAAAGTTCTAAATCAACAATTTGAGGTGTGACAACTTCTTGATAATCCTGTTCGGCAATTTTTTGGCCGATGTAATTTCTTATAGCGCGATAAATGGTCCAACCATCTGAATGCCAAAAAATCATGCCAGGTGCTTCTTCTTGAACGTGAAAAAGATCCATGGTTTTAGCCAGTTTGCGATGATCACGTTTTTCAGCTTCTTCTAGGTTTTTAAGGTAAAGATCTAAAGATTTTTTATCCTTCCACGCTGTTCCATAAATGCGTTGCAGCATTTCATTTTTTGAATCACTTCGCCAGTAGGCGCCTGATATTTTGGTGAGCTTAAAGGCTTTAAGCATATTGGTATTAGGCACATGGGGGCCACGGCAAAGATCTGCAAAATCGCCTTGTTGGTAAATGGTGAGAGGTTCATCGGAGGGGATATCTTCTATAATTTTTACTTTATATTTTTCACCTATCTTATTGAAAAATTTTATAGCTTCTTCTCTTGATAGGGTTTTGCGAGAAACAGAATAATGTTTCTCTACAAGTTCCTGCATTTTGGCTTCAATTTTTATAAGATCTTCTGGTTGGAAAGCGCGTTCGAAAGCAAAATCGTAATAAAAGCCATCTTCAATAACAGGACCTATTGTTACCTCGGCAGATGGAAATAAGGATTTTACAGCATGAGCAAGCAAATGTGCTGAAGAATGACGGATGATTTCTAAACCTTCAGGATCGCGATCGGTGATAATCCGAATGGATGCATCCTGTTCGACTATAAAAAACGTATCTACTAATTTTCCATCAACGCTGCCTGCAATAGCAGCTTTTGCTAATCCACTTCCAATGCTAGCAGCAATTTCTGCGATGGTTACTGGTGCGTCAAATGTTTTTTGGCTACCATCTGGTAAGGTAATGACAGGCATATATAATAATCTATTCCATGTTTTTAAATAGGCACGATTGGGATCGAACCAACGACCACCACCATGTCAAGGTGATGCTCTACCACTGAGCTACGTGCCTAAAAAATTGAATTTGCTGGTAACAATAGCATTTTTATTGGAAAATAAGCAAGGTGTTGTCTGCTTGACTTCAAAGGTTGTATTACTCGGGATTCGTTGCTGCTGTTAGCGCATAAGATGAGTTAATAAAATATTTTTATCAGGGTAGTGTTTAAAATTACGTGTAGCGATTTTATGTTTTTTTACTTTGGCAGTAGCCCATATTAAGCAATCTATGGATGTTAGGGTAAGCCCTTGCTTGCGATAGTGTTGATAAATTTCAGCGCCATGGCGCGTTATTTCTAATGATAGCGTTTCAATTTTACAAGCATGAATAAAATGATTTGTAATTTCTTGTTCTTTAGGGTGCATGCCTGCATATAATTCATACACAGATAATATACTTAAAAAAGCGATATTATTTTCCCATAAAGGAAGTATCAAGTTCTTTGTTTCCAAAAGGCCTCGTAAAAAATCGATTGCAATATCGGTATCAATGAGTACGGTTTCCATGGTTACGTTTATCCTCTTGGCGTAGCTTATTTACTAGATCAACACTAGAATTTTTTCTTTCTTTCCATTTACCAAAGCTCTCGGTTGCTTTTTGAACACGGTAATGATGCAGGTAAGCCACTAATGCTACTTCGACGATTGCGCTAAAGTTAGAGGTAATTAAACGCGCTTCTTTTACTAGTTCTTCAGGGATAGAAACTGTTTTCTTAACCGCACGCATAGAAGACTCCTTATTGATCATACTAATAAGTAGTATAATATATTCCTACTATTTTGTCATACTATTTTCCCAGCATGTTCTCCCTTATTTCGCCTATCACATCCCGAATTTTTGCCGCTTCTTCAAACTCAAGGTTATGGGCATACTCATACATTTTTTTTTCCAGCGTAACAATTTTTGCTGATAATGCTTCTTGCGATAAGGCGCTGTAATCGTATTCTTTTTCGGCGATACGTGCTTTAGGAAAAAGACGTCCGCGCACACTGGTATGTGCATAAGCACCCTCCATCACATCGTATACAGCTTTTTTCACGCCCCGGGGTGTGATTCCGTGCGCTTCGTTATATGCTTGCTGCTTTATTCGACGTCGCATCGTTTCTTGCATAGCACGTTGAATAGATCCTGTGGTTCTATCAGCATATAAAATGGCTTTACCATTAAAATGTCGTGCTACACGTCCTATCGTTTGGATTAAAGATGTTTCTGAGCGTAAAAATCCTTCTTTATCAGCATCCAAAATAGCAACTAAAGAAACTTCAGGTAAATCTAATCCTTCTCGCAGTAGATTAATGCCAACCAAGACGTCAAATTTTCCTAAACGTAAGTTGCGAATAATTTCAACGCGTTCGACCGTGCCTACATCAGAATGTAAATAACGCACGTTTATATCATGCTCTTCCAAATATTCTGTTAAATCTTCAGCCAAGCGCTTAGTGAGTGTCGTTACCAACACACGTTCATGTAATGTTACTCGCTTAGTAATTTCAGAGAGTAAGTCATCAACTTGTGAACGCGCTGGTCGTATTTCAACTTCCGGATCTAATAAGCCAGTTGGACGCACAAGTTGTTCGGCAATGGTATGTGCGTGTTGCAATTCATAAGAACCTGGTGTAGCTGAAACATAAATTGTTTGTGGTGCGCGTGCGACAAATTCATCAAAACACATGGGTCGATTATCAAGCGCAGATGGCAAGCGAAAGCCATACTCAACTAATGTTTCTTTGCGGGATCGATCACCACGATACATGCCGTGTAATTGTGGAATAGTGACATGAGATTCATCAATGATGAGTAAAGCATTTTTTGGTAAGTAGTCGAATAATGTGGGCGGCGGTTCGCCTGGTTTGCGACCTGATAAATAGCGTGAATAATTTTCAATACCTTGACAATAACCTAATTCTTGCATCATTTCTAAATCGTAAATAGTGCGTTGTTCTAATCGCTGCGCTTCGACTAATTTATTTTTTTGATATAATTCTTCCAAGCGCATTCTTAAATCTATTTTAATTTGATCGATAGCTTTTATTATAGTTTCACGTTGAGTAACATAATGTGTTTTAGGGTAAATAGTTAAGCGTGGTACACGACGAATGATCTCTCCTGTTAGCGGATCAAAATAAGAAAGACTATCAATTTCATCACCTAATAATTGAATGCGCACAGCTTCGTTATCGGATTCTGCTGGATAGATATCAATCACATCACCACGCACACGATAAGTGGCGCGATGTAAGTCGACATCGTTACGAGTGTATTGTAATTCTGCTAAACGGCGCAAAATAAAACGTTGATCCACAGGATCGCCACGATCTAAATGCATGACCATGCTTAAATACATGCGCGGATCCCCTAAACCATAAATGGCGGAAACAGTTGCAACGATAACAGCATCCTGTCGTTCGAGCAGTGCTTTGGTTGCAGAAAGACGCATTTGCTCGATATGCTCGTTGATGGAAGCATCTTTAGCAATATAAGTATCTGATGAGGGTATGTAAGCTTCTGGTTGATAATAATCATAATAAGAAACAAAATATTCAACCGCATTTTTAGGGAAAAATTCTTTCATTTCGCCATATAATTGAGCAGCTAATGTTTTGTTAGGCGCAAGAATTAGTGTAGGACGTTGTACCGCGAAGATGACATTTGCCATGGTAAATGTTTTACCTGAGCCAGTGACACCCAGTAAAGTTTGATGAGCCAACCCTTGATTGATTCCTTCTACCAATTGCCAAATAGCATGAGGTTGGTCGCCAGATGGTTTAAACTCAGCTTGTAATTCAAATTTTTGCGCGGTCATGGTGGTAGTGTATAGTTAAATCACTTATAATCGGGAAACAAATCATATCATGATTTTCAATCAATATCGGATAGAAATATGATAACTAATACGACACAAGAAATAGCAGAACGCGCTCGACGTATTAAGGCTTCCCCTACTCTTGCACTATCTGCTCGCGCTAACGAATTACAAGCGGCGGGCAATAGCATTATTAATTTAACAATTGGCGAACCAGATTTTGATACACCTTCTCACATCAAAGAAGCCGCAATCAAAGCCATTTACGATGGCCAAACAAAATATACTGCTGTAGATGGTACAACAGGATTAAAAAAAGCAGTTGTCGATAAATTTCTCCGTGAAAATCGTTTGAAATATGAGCTCAACCAAATTCTAGTTTCTTGCGGTGCTAAACATAGCCTCTATAATTTATTTTCAGTGGTATTAAACGCTGGGGATGAAGTCATTATTCCTGCGCCTTACTGGGTTTCCTATCCAGATATGGTGATGTTAACAGATGGAAAACCAGTATTTATTGAAGCTGGATTAGATCAACATTTTAAAATCACAGCTCTGCAATTAGAAGCAGCTATTCATTCCAAAACCCGCATGATTGTTTTAAATAGCCCATCTAATCCATCCGGCATGGCCTATTCTGCGAAAGAATTAAAAGCATTAGCAGAAGTCATTATGCGTCATCCTCATATTATTGTAGTAAGTGATGATATTTACGAGCATCACTTATGGAATCATGCACCTTTTACTAGCATTTTAAATGTTTGCCCTGAGCTTGCAGATCGCGCTCTCTTGGTTAATAGCACATCTAAAACCTATGCGATGACAGGATGGCGCATAGGTTATGCTGCTGGGCCTGCTTATCTTATTTCTGCCATGAAAAATGTGCAATCGCAAAACACATCTAGCCCCACTACTGTTTCTCAATTTGCTGCACAAGCTGCGCTTGAGGGAAATCAAGATTGTGTTGGAATCATGACAAAAGCATATAAAGAGCGCCATGATTTTGTAGTGGGTGAGTTACAAAACATGCCTGGGATAGCGTGCCTGCCTTCTGATGGGACATTTTACACCTTGCCATCTGTTAAAGAACTATTAAACAAAAAAAAGGGTGTGACAAACGATTTTGAATTTGCCGAATGGTTATTGCAACAAACGGGTATCGCAACTGTACCAGGCTCTGCTTTTGGTGCACCAGGCCATATACGTATTTGTTATACTACATCTATGCAAAATTTGACGGAGGCCATGAAGCGCTTGCATCAGGTTGTTGCAGAGTTTTAAATAAATTGATTGACGAGTCTATCATCCAATATTAGTATTTTGTCACGCTATACCCGAAGCATTTCGGGTTTATCTTTCCCCGGTAGCTCAGTCGGTAGAGCAAGTGGCTGTTAACCACTGGGTCGGCGGTTCGAGCCCGTCCCGGGGAGTTGTTTTCAAACAGGATGCAACTATGGCAACCCTAGGATTGCGACAAGCTCTTGCTCAAGAAACGCCATTACAAATTGTTGGAACAATCAACGCCTATACTGCTTTGTTAGCTCAATCTGTGGGTTTCCGTGCTATTTACCTCTCAGGCGGAGGAGTTGCAGCCGCATCCTATGGTATGCCTGATTTAGGAATGACTAATTTAACAGATGTGGCAGAAGATATTCGCCGTATTACATATGCCTGTGAATTACCCTTGTTAGTTGATGTGGATACTGGTTGGGGCAATATGTTTAACATTGCTCGCACGATCAAAACGTTAATTAAAGCTGGTGCTGCAGGTGCCCATTTAGAAGACCAAGTTCAAGCTAAGCGTTGTGGTCATCGCCCTAAGAAAGAGCTGGTAGATAGAAATGAAATGTGTGATCGAATTAAAGCAGCCATGGATGCGAAATACGATACCCATTTTATTTTTATGGCTAGAACAGATGCTTTAAGTGTTGAAGGATTAGATAAAACGCTAGAGCGCATTGAATCTTATGTTGCAGCAGGTGCTGAGGTCATTTTTCTAGAAGGTGCAACTGAACTTTCTCAATATGAGACCATTAGCCGTTTTTGTCGAGTTCCTATTTTGGCGAACATAACTGAATTTGGTGTGACCCCACTTTTTTCTAAAGCAGAATTACAACAAGCAGGTGTTCAATTCATCCTTTATCCACTGAGTGCTTTTCGTGCCATGAGTGCTGCTGCTGTAAATGTTTATACTGCTATTCGCAAACAAGGCACGCAACAATCTGTATTATCAACCATGCAAACTCGCGAACAATTATATGACATTTTACATTACCATCAATATGAACAAAAACTAGACGAGCTTTTTGCGCAAGGGAAAGCCAAATGAGGACTAAAAATCGGGGGTTAGAAGGTATTGTTGTCGGTGAGACGGCCATTTGTACAGTAGGTAAAGAAGGAGTAGGGCTAACTTATCGCGGTTATGACATTCATGATCTTGCTACCGGCGCCACATTTGAAGAAGTAGCTTATCTTTTAATTTATGGTGAATTACCAACACCAACCCAATTACAAACATATCGTGAAAAATTAATTAAACTACGCCGATTACCGAATGAATTAAAACTCATGCTAGAGGCTATTCCTGGTTCTGCGCACCCCATGGAAGTGTTACGCACAGGTGTTTCTATGTTAGGTACACTTGAATCAGAATCATCACAACACACGGCTTTACATATTGCTGATCGGCTTATTGCTTGTACATCAGGTATGTTGTTGTACTGGTATCAATTTCATCATAAGGGTGTGCGTGTTGAATTATGGAATAGTGATGAACACACCATCGCTGGTTATTTTTTACAACTATTGTTAGGGAAAAACCCAGCGGATGATGTGCGCCGTTGTTTGGATGTATCACTCATTTTATATGCAGAACATGAATTGAATGCTTCCACATTTGCGGCGCGTGTTACCGCATCTACAGAATCTGATTTTTATTCTGCTATTGTTAGCGCAATAGGAACCTTACGTGGTGCATTGCACGGTGGTGCTAACGAGGAAGCAATGAAATTAATAAGCACCTTTAAAACACCTGATCAAGCCGAGAAAGGACTTGAAGAAATGCTTGCTAACAAAATGAAAATTATGGGATTTGGCCATCGTGTTTATAAAAAATCTGACCCCCGCTCTGATATCATTAAATCATGGTCACAAAAATTATCGATAGAGGCACGTGATCGTTATCTTTTTGCGGTTTCAGAACGAATTGAAGCAATCATGTGGGATCAGAAAAAATTATTTCCTAATTTAGATTTTTATAGTGCAACAGCTTATCATTTTTGCACTATCCCCACTATTTTATTCACTCCTATTTTTGTTATTTCTCGTTTAAGTGGTTGGTGTGCACATATTTTAGAGCAGCGTGCTGCTAATCGTTTAATTCGCCCGGAAGCAGATTATATAGGACCTGCGCTTAGACCATTCGTACCATTAAAAGAGCGAGTATAAATGATGGTTTTACATAGCGTAGATGAAAACATTAAACCGCTGCCTGATGCTGAATTGGGTACAATAGCAGATTATGTTATTAAAAATAATGTAGGAAGTGAATTAGCATTAACGACTGCTCGTTTTTCATTAATGGATGCTCTAGGATGTGCAATTTTAGCATTACGCTATCCTGCTTGTACGAAATTATTAGGGCCGGTTATTCCTGGGACCATTGTACCTATTGGTGCGCGTGTTCCTGGTACTTCTTATATTTTAGATCCTATTTTGGCAGCATTTAATATTGGTATATTGGTACGTTGGTTAGATTTTAATGACACTTGGCTAGCAGCGGAATGGGGTCATCCATCGGATAATTTGGGCGCTATTTTGGCTGTTACAGATTATATGTGTCGAAAGAATGCCGCATCTAATATTAACTTCCTCACAGTAAAAGATGTTTTGTTGGCAATGATTAAAGCTCACGAAATTCAAGGCATTATTGCTTTGGAAAATGCATTTAATCGTTTGGGTTTTGATCATGTTATTTTAGTTAAGATTGCATCTACCGCCATTGCCACTTACCTTTTAGGTGGGACACGAGAACAAATTATAGATGCTTTATCACAAGCCTGGCTAGATGGTGTTTGTTTACGAACATATAGGCACGCGCCTAATGCAGGTTCGCGTAAATCGTGGGCAGCAGGTGATGCGAGTAGTCGCGCAACACGATTAGCTTGGTTAAGCATGCAGGGTGAGATGGGGTATCCCAGTGTATTAACTGCTAAAAAATGGGGATTTTATGACACGATCACTCATGGGGCATTGCGTATTTCTCGCACGTATGGTTCGTATGTGATGGAAAACGTGTTGTTTAAAGTGTCTTATCCGGCAGAATTTCATGCGCAGACTGCAGTAGAATGTGCGGTTTCTTTATTTCCGCAAGTCAACAATCGCTGGGATCAGATTGAAAAAATTATTCTGACTACACAGGAACCCGCTATTCGTATTATTAGTAAATCAGGCCCACTATATAATCCAGCGGATAGAGATCATTGCTTACAATATATGGTTGCAGTTGCCTTACTCCATGGCAATTTAAAAGCTGATTATTATGAGAATGAATTTGCAAAAGATGCTCGCATTGATCAATTACGTGAAAAAATGCAAGTTTACGAAGATAAACAATTTTCCAAAGATTATTTAGATCCACAAAAACGTTCTATTGCAAATGCAATACAAATTTATTTTAAAGATGGTCATCATACGGATAAGATAACAGTTGAATATCCAATAGGGCACCGCGTACGTCGTGAAGAAAGCTATCCCCTACTCTATAAAAAATTTGAAGATAATCTTGCAACGCTTTATTCACCTGATAAATGCGAAGAAATTCTTGCGCTCTTTCACGATCAAAAAACTTTAGAACAAATTTCGATTAGTGAATTGATGGATATGTTTGTTGTGTGATTGGTGTGCGTTATCGAGAAATTGAGTTTAGCTAAGAAGCTTTAATTTTGGTGCTATCGATTGTATACGAAGATAATCTTGGTCATTATGCAC
>MGXW01000037.1 GCA_001801495.1 Gammaproteobacteria bacterium RIFCSPHIGHO2_12_FULL_37_34 | reverse complement strand
GCGCAGAGAAGCAGCGTTTACGCGAAGAATTGAATAGTTTGCAAGATCGTTTGCAAGCAACACTGATCGATCCTGTTACACATTTAATTGGTTGGCAATTATTTGAAGATCGTTTGGTTCAATGCATGAAAGACAGTGCACGTAATCATTTATCTTTTAGTATCATCCAGATGGATCTTGATCATTTTAAAATGATTAATCATGCTTTAGGTTATGACGTTGGCGATCTCTTATTAAAAGCCGTTGCAGAGCGATTGCAAACATGTGTACGCCAAGTGGATAGTGTGAGTCGTTTTTCAAAAGATACCTTTGTGTTGTTACTGGCGCAATTAAATAAGCCGGAAACAACCGTGTTAATTACGCAGCGTTTGTTGCAAGCATTTACTCTGCCTTTCCAAATAAAAACACATGAATTATATCTGACAGTCAGTATGGGTATTGCTGTTTATCCGATGGATGGCGAAGAGGCATCCATCTTGTTACGCAATGCAGAGCAAGCATTATTTCTTGCGAAAGAAAAAAATGGTAATAGCTATCAGTTTTATCAACCAACCTTACAGCTTGGCAGTCAGCGTGAGTTAACGTTACATTTACATTTAAATCAAGAATCGCTTTTTCAAGAATTGAATTTGTATTATCAGCCTATTATGAATGTCTCGCAGAATTCGGTTTTTTGTATGGATACAGATTTACATTGGCAGCATGCGGAATTTGGTTTAATTGACCAACAGGAATTATTTGATTATGCAGTAAAACAGCGCAAATTAAATAGTATCTCTGAATGGTTATTACGCCGGGCCATTCAGCAGTTTATTCATTGGCGCTCTTTAGGATTTTCTCCAGATTGTTTTAGCATCACCGTTCTTGTTGATCAACTTGAAAATAGCCATTTTGTTTATTCGATTTCGCAAATTTTACAAGAGTTACAATGTCAACCAGAATGGATGTTGTTAAAAATAGTTGGTCATGTTACCCATTCATCTGCTGATATTTTAGAAAAATCATTTAATATGCTTCACTATTTAAAAATTAAAATGGCATTAGCTGATTATGATTCAGATACGTTTTCATTAAGACAACTTAAAGTTTTTCCCATTCATTATCTCATGTTGAGTTCATTATATATTGAAGATATCCATCTTCATGCGCGAACCGCAGCTTTGGTGAAAGCAATTATTCTGTTGGCGCAAACCATGTCTATGCAGGTGATTGTGCGAGGAGTAGAATGTGAGCAACAATTTCAGGTACTAAAAGAATTAGGCTGTACCCTGATGCAGGGAATATTATTAGGGACCCCCCTTCCTGAAAATGAAGTTACTGCTAAAATGGTGGCAACAACAGCTTAATGAGGTAGTCGTTATGCGTAACCGTGTTCGTTTTTTATTTTTCTTATTCATTTTAATCATGCCTTACTCTGCTTCAGCCATTTTAAGTATGGAGTTAACGCGTGGTATAGCTGGCGCTATTCCTATAGCAGTTGTTCCATTTGCTGCGGGAGAAGATGTTCCCCAGCATGTCGCAGATATTATTGCTACTGATTTACAAAATAGTGGTCGTTTTAAAGTATACGGACAACAATCTTTATCGTCTCTTAAAGCACGCCTATCGATAGGTGAGACCTCTACGGTGGGATTTCCGAGCGAGGTTGGTGCGGTTTCCAACGATTATTTTCGTCGTTTAGGCACAGATAATGTTGTTATTGGGAAAGTTGTGCCTCTTCTTAATGATCGCTATCAAATTACATTTCAATTGTTAGATATATTTCGCGGGACTGGAAAAAAAAGTGTTACGCTTGGTCGATCTTATACAGTATCTGCTCACGAATTGCGCTCGATCGCTCATCATATTAGCGATCTTATTTATCAAAAACTCACTGGTATTAAAGGTGTGTTTTCAACAAAGCTTGCTTATATTGTTATCCGAACGGAACCAGATGGTCGGATGCGCTATATTCTTGAGGTGACCGATCAGGATGGTTATAACCCACGGCCCTTGCTCGATTCGCCAGAGCCTATTATGTCTCCTGCATGGTCACCAAATGGCAGGCAACTTGCTTATGTTTCTTTTGAAGATCGCCGAGCAAGTATTTATGTGCAAGATGTGATAACAGGAATGAGGCATTTACTGAGCAAATTTCCAGGCATTAATGGCGCACCAGCGTGGTCACCGGATGGTCAAAAATTAGCATTAGTATTGTCTAAAAGTGGTGCACCTAATATTTATGTAATGGATGTTGCCTCTAGTCGTTTAACACAATTAACACATGATTTTTATATTAATACGGAGCCGGCTTGGTCGCCGAATGGAAAATCATTATTGTTTACCTCTAACCGTAGTGGTGGCCCACAAATTTATCAAATTAATCTAGCGACTGGCTCCATTTCTCGTCTCAGTTATGATGGCGATTATAATGCTCGTGCTTCCTATACTCGAGATGGGAATCATGTTGTTATGATTCATCGCGTATCAGGGATTTATTATATTGGTATTTTAGATTTAGATACGGGTACGATGCGGGTCTTGAATAAATCTATCGGTGATAGTTCATCGCCTAGTATTGCACCCAATGGTAGCATGATACTCTATGATACCGTTTATAGAGGGCGTAATATTCTCGCTATGGTTTCTGCTGATGGTAATGTGCAGTTAGTCTTACCCGCACGGGAAGGGGAAGCCCAGGACCCAGCTTGGTCCCCATTTTTATCTTGACCTACCATAGGATTTTTGCGGTATACTTTTGCATTAAACTAAATGACTTTGAAAAGGGGTAGTCGTTCATGAAATTAAGACAATGGATACAAATACTATTCATTAGTACCTGTGTGCTTGTATTAGTAGGGTGTCATACCAAGCGCAAAACTGATCAATCGGCAATTAATGAAGCAAATGCTGCTTATGCTACAGGTGCGCAAACTTCAGGGTTGGGAGAAGGATCTCATTTTAGTGATCAATCGAACAATTCTACCATGCGCTTATCTACTAAACATGTTTATTATTTCGACTTTGATAGCAGCGTAGTACACGAGGTTGATAAACCAGCCATTGATGCAAATGCCGATTATATGTTGGCTCATGAAAATGCGAAAGTGATGTTAGAAGGGCATACTGATCCACGCGGTAGTCGTGAATATAACATTGGTTTGGGAGAACGTCGTGCTCAGGCAGTGGGTGAAATTATAAAGGACAAAGGCATTCATCCCGGTCAAATACGTGTGGTAAGTTATGGTGCTCAGAAGTTGGCGATACCAGGGCATTCTGAAGCTGATTATCAAAAAGATAGACGCGTCGTGCTTGTCTATCTACAACGGTAACGTATGCAAGATTTTTTAAAAACTATTTTTATTGTTGCTATGGTAGCAGGATTAGGCTTTTCTGCCAGATCTTTTGCAGAATCTGCTCCTGTTTATGATGCAGATACTTTGCAACAACAATTTGAAAGTAGTGGGGATCAAGGTGAAAATTTACCGCCACCGCCGCAACCACCATCTGAACAAGAGCGAGCATTTGTTCCTACTACTCCGCAACCTTCTCAACAAACGGTAGAACCGCAAGCGGCTACCCAATCACAGCAGGTTGCAAGCCCTCAACCAACCTTAACGCTAGCTCAACGTGTTTCTCAGATAGAGCAGCAAATTGATAATTTACAGCTATCAGGTTCCTCGACACGAATGGATGCTTTACAGAAGGAAATTCAATCTTTGCAAAGCCAAGTAGAGCAATTAAACCATCAATTCCAACAAGTTCAAAGTCAACAAAAAAGCATGTATTCTGATTTAGAAAAAAAATTACAGAGTACTTCAGCAGTAAAAACGTCTAGCTCAAATTTTGTGGGTGATGATACTATTCCTAGCCATCAGTCTACTGCTCCTCGCAAAACGAATAAAACCACGGTGGATACGAATTCCAATTCAGTAACGGAAGATCAACCCAATGTTCTGGAAGAGCAACAAGTTTATCAAACGGCTTATCATTTGATTAAAGCAAAGAAATATAATGAAGCGATTAATTCTTTACAAAGTATGTTGCAAAAATATCCTACTGGACAATTTGCTGCTAATGCGCATTATTGGTTAGGTGATTTATATAATGTAATGGGTAAGAATGATCGAGCATTAGTTGAATTCATTGTGGTTACTAAAAATTATCCTAACAGTCCCCGTGTTTCTGACGCACAGTTAAAAGTGGGTCTTATTTATGCTTCCCAATCGAAATGGTCGGAAGCTAAAGCTGCTTTTAAAAAAGTAGTGAGTCGTTATCCTGGAACAGCATCTTCTCGCCTTGCTAATGAACAATTAAAACAAATCAAGCAAACCGGACATTAGATCATCAAGCGTAAAATGTTGTAAATAAATGAACATTCTCAAATTAAGAGTCACTGAAATATTCTTTTCTCTCCAAGGTGAAACCAATACGGCTGGGTTGCCAACCGTCTTTATTCGTTTAACAGGTTGTCCTTTGCGGTGTCAATATTGTGATACGGCTTATGCGTTTCATGGAGGAAAATGGTACGAATTAGATGCAATTTTTGCAGAGATAAAACAGTATCGGACACGTTATATCACTGTGACGGGGGGTGAGCCATTAGCACAACAAGCGTGTGTGGTGTTGCTGAAACGGTTATGTGATGAAGGGTATACCGTATCGTTAGAAACGAGTGGTGCGATGGATGTTTCTCTCGTTGATTCTCGCGTAGTGAAAGTTATTGACATCAAAACACCTGGTTCGGGTGAAGTGGAAAAAAATGACTGGGACAATATAGATCAATTATTACCGCATGATCAAATTAAATTTGTGATTTGCCATCGGGAAGATTACGATTGGGCGAAGCAAATCTTGGCGACATACCAATTAAATTTACGCTCTCAAGTGTTATTTTCCCCTAGTTATCAACAAATCAGCGCGACAGAATTGGCTGATTGGATAGTAAAGGATCAGCTTTCCGTTCGGCTCCAAATTCAATTGCATAAATTATTGTGGGGAGAGGTAAGGGGCAAGTGACTTTTTTATTGGGAATTGATAGAATCAGCCCACTATTCATCTTACTAAATTTAGAAATTCGCGTATGATGAGTTAATAAATCCATTGAGAGGAGAGTAGCGCATGTTTAGAAATTTGTTTCCACAAAAAGAAGATGAACATTTAAATTTATTTAATAATTTTATACGCTTGATTGCAGAACTTGATTACCTAAGTGAACAAATTTCAATTCCAACCTCACACATGCAAGGGGTGAATGAAGTAGAGATGAATGAAATATTGTTTCATCAAGCAAAAACAGCGTTCCTTGTTGGAGTCTCAGCGAGTTTGCTTTCTGTTTTAACAGAGGAACTGAATATTCTTCCTGGAACATTCTCAGAATTGATAGGAGCTGCATTTTCATCACATCATCCCTTTCACCAAAAAATTTCTCAAATATATTGGCGAATTATTTTTGGAACAGCAGAGTATCAAGATAATATTCAGGTAAAAAAAGAAAATTTTAATCAGGATTTTACTGATGGAAAGGATATAAAAGAAGGTATGAGGCAAATTCTAGGATATGATGTTTCCGAAGATATTATTAATCGAGCTAAGCTCATTAGAAAAACGTGCTATCCGTATCTCATCCAATTACAAGCAACAAAAGAGACAATTAAATCAAAACAGAATGAAGCTTGCTTTTCTGATGCTGACATAACAAAACGGTTTACTGCACTTACTCAACATTTTAAAGAGGAGCTTAAATTAAAAATTTCTTTCATTACCAAGCAGGGTGATCAGAATCAATCCGAACTATCTTGTGCAGATTCCTGTAGGGTAACTGCAGCTAAACTAATGCAAGATTATGGGCATTCTTATCTCTTTCATTGGAATCGGCATCATCGCGAACGCGCAAATAGCATGGCAGACTATTTGTTAAATCACCCTGATTTGTCTGATCAACAAGTAATTGATTATCTTGTGCAAAATCAACTTGAAGCGAGATTAACACAAAACCATACATTTAATGTGAACGGTGCTTTTAATTCTCGTATTAACTTTTTAAAAGGTACTTTTTTTAAGCAGGCTCATTCTGCTGGTTCTAACGATAGTGATGCAGAATTCCCTATGATGAGGCAAATCATGCCGATGAGCGTATTTTTAAAAAGGCTATAAAGCCATTTTTATGTATAGATGATATCCAACTACCATTGATATTTTCCTTAGAATCGGTGATATTAGCGGCTTTCTGTATTAAAATCACTATCTTTGGGGTCGTTAGCTCAGTCGGTAGAGCAGCAGGCTTTTAACCTGTTGGTCCTGCGTTCGAATCGCAGACGACCCAGTAAAAAATCCAATTTTTTGACAAATATTTAGATGGTGTATGAGTAAGTTCATGATAAGAGCACAGATTTATTTGACTACGCATGAAAGACGAAAACTTACTGTATTAGCACATGAGACAGGAAAATCCAAAAGCGAATTAATCCGCGAAGCGATTGATCAATTTATTGAAACACACCAAGCTTTCAAACAAGATAAACTGACTATTTTACGAGCCGCTAAAGGATTATGGGCGAATCGAGACGATTTGCCTGATTTTAAAATGCTTAGAAAAGAATTTGATAAACGGCACAAGGATAAACATGAGTGAAAAAAAATGGTTAGATGCAAGGTGGCATTGTTACATAAATCATTTTCCAATGTTAAAAAATATTATTGTTCCTTATGCAAAAACTTCAACGTGAATTTTATAATCGTAAAACGATTCTTGTAGCAAAAGAACTGTTGGGCAAAGTGCTTGTACATGAAGTTAATCGCATCCAACATATAGCGAAAATTGTTGAAGTGGAGGCATATCTTGGGCCGCAGGATCTTGCTGCGCATTCTGCGCGAGGTTTAACAGAGCGAACAAAAGTGATGTTTGG
Source organism: Gammaproteobacteria bacterium RIFCSPHIGHO2_12_FULL_37_34 (assembly GCA_001801495.1). Classification (GTDB taxonomy): domain Bacteria; phylum Pseudomonadota; class Gammaproteobacteria; order DSM-16500; family DSM-16500; genus Aquicella. Next base: position 1,726 of record MGXW01000037.1, on the reverse strand, counting down.
TCCGCCAGGTTATGCTTATGTCTATATGATTTATGGCATGTATTATTGTATGAATGTTGTGACAGAGGCAGAAGGCCATGCTTCTGCTGTTTTATTGCGCGCACTCGAACCTTTACAACATGTGACAGAACGCACAGAAGGGCCGGGGTTATTATGTCAGGCGATGAAGATAGATAAAAAACATAATGCGCATGATCTTTTAAGCGATCATTTTTTTATTGCTAGTTTATCTCAATCTGAATCTGAATCCATTCACATTGTAAGGCGTCCTCGCATTGGCGTGGATTATGCAGGTAGTTGGGCAATGAAGTTGTTACGATTTTATATTAAAGATAATGCTTTTATTTCTAGGCGGTGAGTTATTTATGCTCAGATTTTTTGGATAATTGCGATGATGGTTCTTGTTGAAGTGGTTTTTGTTGCAACAAAGCAGTTAACTCTTGATAAGGATGAGATGGTTGTTTAAATAAGCTTGTAAATTGTGCTCCGGTAGAACGTTTACCAACTTTTAGCGCATTGAATTGAGCCTGATTTTCAATAAAAAAATCGATTACATGGGCGTTTTTATTCATCCATTGTACCCAGGCTGGTTGTTGTATAGAAAGCGCTTCAGTAATGAGTTTACAGTCTGCATCATCCAAATCCTTAGACACTATCGTCCTCAAAAGAAGCTGATTATTAGCTTCTATCCTCTCTTTTTCGATTTGTAATGTATTTAATTCTTTTGCAATATATTGTAATAGCAAACCAATTAAACGCTGATAGTGATGATCGGCAGGGTGGGTATTTAGAAAATCAATTTTTTCTTTTATCATTTTCTTTTGATTACTTGAATCTTGCGGATGGGTTTGGTGTATAAAAGTATTTTTTAGATATTTTATTAAATAAAATAATTTATCTAAAGGATCATTGATGTTGTTTGTGTCTGTTAGCAAGGTATCAATCCAATCATCTTTATTTCTCATGATGGGATGTAATTGGTGATACCATATGGGTATTTTGCGTAAACAATCAGTAATCATTTCTACCAATGAATTAATTGTTGTCTCGGGCGTTTGATTATTCGTATCTAGTTCCTGCTTGTTTTGTACCCCGTTGGTTATCCATTGTTTGACGGGGTTATTTTCTTCTTTTAAGTTTAAGTTGGTGTAATATAAAAGTTGCGTATTAAAAACCGAAGCAAAATTTTGGCTAACTATCTGTGCGGATTTAGGACCACCATGGCCATCACACACACCGAACAATTGATTATCTTGATAATCAAAAAGCAACACGGTGGTATCGTCGCTTGATGTCATGTTGGGAAGATATGTTGTTATTGTTTGAGTTACTGCTTCTTCAATAGCTGGTTTGTCTTTTTGTTTGGTTTTTTTTTGAATTTCTTCTAAATAAAACTGATAAGGATTAGATGGTTCTTGGCGGTCACTTTTATCAAAACCATCTGATGTTAACATGACTTTCATTTTTTCTGTCATTGGGATAGAAAATATTTCTGGGATAGATGTGATGCCTTTATATGGTTCTATTTTAGAAGATTCGTCAGGAAAATACATTGCTTTTTGGCGTACTTTTGCTAATCCTCCTCCTAAGTGAGCAGAAGTGTCTTTTGTTTTTTTTAGCAATGATTTTTCTTCCTGATATTTTGCACCCCCTTTAGCAAATGGGCCGATGGAACGCGTTACTTCTAATACTCCGCCTACGCGTTCCTGATGAGGAGAGCCTTCAA
>MGXW01000036.1 GCA_001801495.1 Gammaproteobacteria bacterium RIFCSPHIGHO2_12_FULL_37_34 | reverse complement strand
GGATTTGCAAATAATGCGCCATTTCTATTATCCCGGCCTAAATTTTATGAGGCAGCTATTGCTTCCGCTTTTTGTTTCACGAGTTTTGCACTTTATTTTCTGTATCACTTGTTGCATAACGAATTTAAATTCAAATATGCGTTTCTATTTAGTTTGTGTTTATCTCTCGCAATCGCCGGACGACCACATTTTGTCTTGGTCTGTCTCATTTTAATTCCTCTGGTTTTCATTTATCTTTATCAACGTATTAATAAAACATTGCGATTACAATTATTTATCAGTTTATTACTTCCTTTTGTATGCATTGGATTATTATTGGTTACTTATAATTATCTCAGATTTCATTCGCTAATAGAATTTGGTCAAAATTATCAGTTGGCAAGTATCAATACTACAACAACCGGGTTATTTTCTGGCACATTCCATCGAAATATTCCTCCCGGGGTTTTTAATTATTTTTTGAAACCCTACTCTTTCTTAACAACTTTTCCTTATATTGATTTTTCAACCTTTAACTTAGTTCCTCCAGACTCCCCTTATTTTTTTGAAATGTCTGCGGGCGTGTTATTGACAGCGCCATTTATCCTGTTTATTTTAACTTTACCATCACAATTTGAGTTTCACTTTAAAAAAAACCATCAAGCATGGTTCCCGCTTTTATGGTTTATTTTGTTTATGATGACAATCCCACTCACCACGTCTTTATTTCTCGTAACTATCTCAGGTGGCACGCAACGCTATGAAACAGATTTTCTTCCTTATTTGGTTTTTATCTCTATCCTTGGTTTCTGGCTACTGAATAATTATCCGCTTAAGCAAAGCACGCTCAGCATGATTAAAATATTTTTTACTATTGCTGGATTAATCAGTATTTACATTGGTCTTGCGCTCGGTATGAGAGAGTGGTTTCTTGTACCAATCAATTTTACAGTCGGCCAGTATTCTTGCTTATTTTATATGGATCGCTTTGTGATGCTTTCAACCCTATCAGTATCACTTTATCTATTAATCAGAATCTATCAATTAGACCTTTCATTTTATCGCTACTCAACAAGCAAAACACTCTCTTGGAACCAACATGAGTAAAATAAATATTAGCACTTGGTATCGTCCGTTTTTATTTATTAATCCTCTTATTTCTATCACCATTTTAATCGGCTTTATCTGTTATTACACTGTTCCACCTTTAGTGGACCTCCAGGGAAATGTTGTGATGGGAATGATAAGAGGTGATCTATTAAAATATTACAACTACCAACCTGCACTCACTTATCGACTACTGGATATCATCATTAAATATTGGGCATTTGTATTTGATCATGTTTTTCAAGAAGTAATTTTGGCAACCTATCTTACTATTATCTTTTTAATCCTCTCTGTTAGTTATAGTTTTTGTATCTTGTTAGGTATGTCTTTATCACGCTCATTATGTGCCATTGGAATAATAGTAGGGCCGATTTTTTTATTACTACACACCACACATTTTATTTGGGGGGTAGTCGCCTATCTGCTTGCAGTTTTTGCAGCAACGGCATCAACAGTTGCATTTTGGTATCTAGAGTCTGAATTGATCCTAACAGGACGTATCAAAATACAAACTGCCATTATATTCGCCATTTATACCATGCTTGCTATTACAAGCCATTTGGGTGGATTTTTATATCTCGCGATTGGTTGGTCTATACCCATGCTGCGCATCATCACCATCAATCAGTACCGATTAAAATTATTCGGTCTACTGATGGCGTTCATGAGCATACTCCTGCCATTTTTTTTCTATGCCTGGCGACAAACTGCTGCTGGATTTCTTGATGTTATATTAAGGCCTATTATTGATTTAACCAACCCGTGGTATGTGATGGTCATCGTTCATCATCGTATAGGTTGGTTGCTAACAGGTGGTCCTTATTTTATAAATCACTTGGTGCCAATGCAAGACTTAGGTATATTCGGTTTACAACAAACACATCAACTCTTGACAGCCATTCCACTACTCATCATCTTTTTACTTCTAATCATCCCTCGTACAATGAATCAATTTTCAATATTGATTATTAGCGAATTGATGCTTGCTATTGGCATTGAGTTATTTCTTCCTTTTAATTGGTGGAATTTAATTGGAATCTACTCTAGACATTGGTTATTGATCTGTGCTTGGACATTTATTGGTATGCTATTTCTATTACATATCACTTCAAATAAGAAATTTGATTTACTATGTTTACTATCACCGATGTTTGTAATAGTTGCATGTTATATACTGAATCCTTTATATTCTAACTTTCGCTCCATGCCAATTGAAGTGGTTGCTGATGTGTACAGTAACAAAATGCTACATGCTGTTTCTGCCTATCGCAAAAACCACCCAGAAAGCATAGCAAAAGATATTACAATCACTTATTATCCCAATATGATAAATATTGGAAGACCTGGTTGGAAACAATACCATTTGGTTCCATTTCTGATGCTATTATCTCCCGCATTAATCAATAATAAAATTTTTATTAAAGAACACTGGTTAATCAGCTCTTTTCCACATATGCCAATTGCTTGGAATGAAAAAAAGAAATTTGATGCAGTTCAATTATTATGGGATAGATCAAACAATGCGACTGACATCATTCTAAAACCTGATACAGGCACAACTAAAATAACATGAACATTCAACTTCAACGTGCGCTGGATCGTTTTGTAGGCATACCTTTGTGCGCTCTCTTTTCCCTCATCAATTACATTCGAAAATCACGTAAACTTGTAACTTCACCACAAAAAATTTTAATCATTTTGTTATCTGAGATGGGCAGCCTTGTTCTTGCTTATCCGATGTTTATGAGTTTAAAACAAAAATATCCTGATGCATCCATTTATACTTTAACATTTGCTAAAAATAAAGAAATGCTTAGCTTGCTTGATATCATTCCAGATAAAAATCTATTTACTATAAACGATAACTCTTTCATTCGATTTTTTTTAAGCAGTCTCAACATTATTTATAAACTGCGAACGATTCAATTAGATGTTGTCATCGATTGTGAATTATTTTCTCGAATAAGTAGTATTTTTTCATTTCTGAGTCATGCACCACTTCTAGTAGGTTTTCACAGGCATACACAAGAAGGTTTATACCGTGGTTCTTTTATTAATCGAACCGTTTTGTATAATCCCTATCGCCACATATCACAACAATTTGTAACAATGGTTGAGGCGATAGAATCGATCACTACACCAATAGCTAAACATGTTTCATCAAAAACAAATCTCGATCAACCACCTCTATTATCTTTCTCTGAAAAAATACTAGCATTAACTTTTACACACCTCCATACAGATTTTCCTGAAATCGCAAACAAACGACTGATTCTCATCCATCCAAGCGGTGGCGTATTGCCAATTCGCGCTTGGCCACTTGAAAATTATTGTGAGCTTACCATCAATTTTTTAAAACATAACTTTGCTGTAGGAGTCATCGGTCTTGAGATAGACAAATCGTTAGCGGAAACCATTGTCACACACGCCAACAATCCTTTTTGTATTAACCTTGCAGGATATACAAAATCATTGAAGCATTTATTGATGTTGTTTCATCGGGCATCACTATTAATCACCAATGACGGGGGACCGGGACAATTTGCCGCGCTTACCCCTATTCCTACCATTGTTTTGTTTGGCCCAGAAACACCTCTGTTATATCAATCGTTAGGAATGAATATCCATTCTTTCTATTCACCTCTGCCATGCTCTCCTTGCCTGACAGCCTATAATCATCGGACTTCACCTTGCGATGGCGATAATCAATGCTTAAAACAAATTTTACCTGCGCAAGTATTAAAAAAAGCTCGTGAAATACTAGCCATTCCTATTATTAACGCGAGCATTGTTTAATGCTTAAACGATACTCGCATCTTTAGATAACTCAATAGATGGAGATACCGTCTTGGTTTGCAAGCCTCGTAAAATAGTAAATAGTAAAAATAAACTCCATATGCCCCATCCCACTCCACTTACATAATTTGCCCATAACATGCCCGTAAATTGAATTTTAATTTCATTCATTTGATTAGCCTTAGGGACAATACCCGCAAGAAGATATTTTTGATGAAACACACTAATGTAAGGTATTAATTTTCCATTTAAGAGGATGCGTTGCATATCTGGATAAAATAAAATAGGCAACTCCAATAATTGAATTCCTCTTGAAACTTGTATATTACAAATTGTATCTATACCATCTTGTTTACAATTTTTTTCCACTTGTTCCACTGGTAAAAATTCGGATGGTTTTATAAAATTTGTTAGCACTATTTTTTCAATATTTATTTTAGAAGAAGCATGCATATTTTTTATCACAAACTTTAATGAAACCGAAGGTTTATTTTTAAGTAAATGTCGCATAGCATATAATGGAATAGTCCATTGAAGGGACCCGGGTTTTAATTCATATGCTCCTATAATCGTTTTATCAGCCATAACAAGCAATCGCTCATGGCGATTGCCAGTCTTTGTGGAAAAACGCCCCTCTAAGGAGATAGAAAGGAAAGGAGAGGAATCAATCAAACGTTTAGAAATGGGATAAGCAACATCTAATTTTAATAGGTTACCCAATGAACCCTGAGTAATAAAGGCATCTAGCGTCATGCTATCCATCGCTTGTATAAAATTTTTATTTTTCTTTGCATCAATTACATAAGAATCGGGGTTAGTCATTAATGTTGGTTTATTAAAAAAATCCTTCGCATTAAGAAAAGATCGCTCGGTAATTGGCAACCAAGCACTGGAACTCATAATAATGAGTAGCATGCCTAATACAGTCATTCGAACGGTCAATTCGCGTTTAAATAATAATAAAATAGCCCAGGCAAATAATAAGGAACCTACCCATATCACTTGACTAAGTAAACGCCAAGAGTATTGAAACATACTAAAAAACTTCGGCAAGTAATGCCAAAAATAAAATGGTGACCAAACCATGATAAAAGCAATAACAAAGATTCCCAACAAATAAGGGCTAAAATAGCTAGAACGCTTCATAAACATTGGTTTACATAATACAAAATAAAAGCTCACCCCTATCGCAAAAAGAATAGGTAACCCCATATTAGGATGAAGTTGACTAATCACATTGATATATCCTTCTGGATATATTAGACCGCCTGAAATATTAACCGTGGGAGAAAATAAATTAGCAAGGAATGGAGAAAACATCTCATCCACCATTGATCTTGCCACAGCAAAATATTTTCCTAATATGAAAATTGGGCCTAAATACCACATGGCTAATACACAACCAAATCCATAAGCAATGCCTACATTTATTAAATGTAACCAATGTCTAGGATTTCTAATGGTAAGAAACAATAATAATAGGGCTACCATCAATGAAGTATAAAAAAAGGTAATGAAATGTATCGTTGCTAACAAATACCACGCTAACCCAACTTGTAATAAGGTTCGATAATCTCGTGGATAATAATAACGCTGTAAAGTATAGTAAAGAACTGCTGGCAATACACTTAATGCAATTGCTTCATTAAACCCGCCCACATGATTAATAACAATGATGTAATAGGGTGAAGTCAAATAAACAACGGCTGCAAGTGTTGCTGCAAGTTTAAACCGTACTAACCAATGGGCTAAGCGATAAAAATAAAGACCGCCAAAAATCAAAGCGGCCATGAGAGTGATTTTATAAGCAATAAAAGGATTACTCGGTGTGACCCATTGATAAATAAATCCTGCAAAGGTGTAACTGGTTGGCGAATAAAATTGAAACTGTGGGTAACGCCAATTATTTAGCGCCAAAGGTGCAACACGCAATGGAAACTGTCCTTCCGCAAGGGCAAGCTTAGCATGTGTAATAGTAGCGACATGATTCCAAATATCCCAAAGATTGGGGATATAAAGATTAGATGAAAGTGGTGACAACAACATCATAGCAATGAGAGTAAATAACAGAGTAAGAAAAAAATATTGACGCCAAGTTGTAGATAAATTCATGTTTTTCCTTTTATTTGAAAGCATGCCCAAATAAAAAGGCTTTCTTTTATGAGAGTGTTCATTGAACTGTACCACAAAATGAATTTTTTTATCCAGCACCTGGAAGAAATATTGTATTAACGATAAAATGCTTGTGTGCCATCCATCACAATAAAGGATATCTCATGCTAAGTGAAAAAACGAACCTCACCTTTTCCCAATATGGCAAACTCATCTCTTCTACTACCCTAAAAAAAAATGCGGTTATTCCATTTAAAGATCATCCGCAATTTGGATGGCTGGTGGATTGTCTTAGCCGAAAACATATTCATCATGCTATTTTAAATGTTGATATGCCACAACAATTATACATTACATTCATCGAAGCATTCATGATTCATCTTGAAAACATAACCATTCCTTATCCATTACGTGATACGGAATGCATTTATCTGGATATTGGAGATCGTGAATATTATTTTGAAGATGCTTTTCAAGCACTTCGAAGTAAGCTCGATAACACAGAAAAATATCTTATTATTGCTCTATCCAATATAGAACTCTTATTACGTAATCAAACCTTAGCACTCATCACTCATCCCAAATGTCGTTTATTGGCTTTTACTAATCACAAAGCTAAACTAACTAAACATGAACAAGAATTTGTTGACTTATCCATCGCGCCACCATCTGAAACAGATATCAACGCTATATTGAAACATCAGCGTAACGAATTAGAGCATTTTCATCATGTTATTATTCCTGATGAATTATTATTATCAGGTTATACGCTTGCTGAGCGTTATCTGAGTACTCATCATGCCTTGGAAAAAACATTATTGCTATTGGATAGCGCCGCAGCTCGCGTTAGTATGATGGACCCATCTGATGCACTTACTTCACTTAAACCAATACTGACACAGATTACATTATTACAGGTTTTATCCGAATGGACGTATATTCCCGTTTCGCATTTACAGTTTGATAAATTTAATTTCAAAGAATTTTGTCAAATGATGCAACAAAAAATATTTGGCCAAGAAAATGCGGTTACGTTGCTTGGAGAAGCCATACAACAATCCCAAGCGCGCTTACGTGAACAAATTGGCCCATTTTGCAGTGCACTATTTACAGGACCAAAAGCCTCCGGGAAACAATCTACTGCTCTTGCTTATACAGAATATTTATTTAAACAAACCAATATGTTGTTTCATGCGCAGCATGTATTACCCTCTATCAGCTCCATCTGGGAAATTAAATTTCATCATTACTTATCAAAACGATTATTTACTTTAGAACAAATCGCGCAAGACCTTCCTCATGCAGTCATTTATTTTGAAGATATCGAAAAAACACCACCTTCTATCCTCGAACAACTCATTGAGATTTTAAGCACAGGATGTTCTCGTCACCCGCATGGCGATTTCCATCATTTTCATCATATGAGTTTTATATTAAGCACCACATTAGGAAGCGATCGTTTGATAGAATTAGCAACATCCATCGGGTCTCATGAAGATATTCAAACCCTCGATTTAATGCAGCTTGTCTCACGAAATACTTCTTCATCATCTGTTACTATGCCATTACTTTCTCCACAGGAAATGGTAGATGAATTAATGCCAGAATTAAGCTCTCAACTACCAACTCTGTGTCAATATGTACATATTGTTCCATTTCTTCCTTTAAATCACTCAGCAGTAGAAAATATTATTCGTGTGCGATTAAAAACATTAGGCAAACAATTGAATGCTCAATATGGAATAGAGTTAGGCTATGCTCCTGAAGTCATTCGTTATCTTGCTCATGAAGCGATGAAACAATCTACACTCGGAATCAAAAAATCACTTGAACAATTATATATCCACGTCGAACAAACCGTGTTTAATCGGCATGAAAATAAAAATCATGCTAATCAACTGTTTCTACAATTGAACGAAACTGGACAAGTGTTGCGCTGTGAATGGTTAAGTTTGTCTAGTATAAAGTCTTGAATAATTTTCGTTGCTTGTATTCTCTCCATTTGACTATTATGCATTAATTTGCGGAATAGTCGAAAAATGGCTAGCTTTGAGCGGATCTCAAATTACTCGACACTACGAATGTGCTTCAGGTGTTATAAAAGCGCTACGTAAAATGTGACTATTCACTTTTTACGTAGCATTTGCAATCCGTATAAAAATACGTAAAATGTGTAAATGCATGTTTTGTGTATTTTTATAGGAAGCATAATGAAACCACTATTTATTGGTCGAACAGAGGAATTAGAAGAGCTCCATCGGCACGTTAAAAAAAATATTGCTAGTCTTATCGTAGTCAAAGGCCGCCGGCGTATTGGTAAAAGCAGGTTGATTGAAGAATTCGCTAAAGATTATTCATTTTATGAGTTTTCAGGGTTAGTGCCCACAGAGAAAACAACCAAGCAGAATCAGATAGATGAATTTGCTAATCAGCTTGGTTTGGTACTTGGTGTCCCAGGGGTAAAAGCGGATGATTGGAATACACTTTTTCTATTCCTTGCAAAACATACGCAAAAAGGCAGAGTGATTATTTTGCTTGATGAAATTTCGTGGATGGGATCCGAGGATTCCGATTTTCTAGGGAAATTAAAAAATGCTTGGGATTTACATTTCAAAAAAAATCCAAGGCTAATTTTAATTATTTGTGGTTCGGCGTCGGCTTGGATCGACAAGAATATTTTATCAAGCACAGCATTTATGGGCAGGGTATCTTACACTTTAACAGTAGATGAATTACCTTTATCAGATTGTTCAGTCTTTTGGAAAAGGGTAGGAAGTCAATTTTCAAGTTATGACAAATTTAAAGTTCTTTCTATTACAGGTGGTATCCCTCGCTATTTAGAAGAGATTCAGCCGCAGTATTCAGCAGAAGAAAATATTCGTCATCTTTGCTTTAAAAAAGGTGGATTATTAACTCACGAGTTCAAAGATATTTTTTCAGATTTATTCGGTAAGCGAAGCGAAAAATATAAAGAAATTGTTCGGTTACTCGTTCAAAGTAATCTTGAATATGGTGAAATATGTAATCAATTAGACATGAGAAAATCTGGGCTTATTAGCGAGTATTTAAACGATTTGGTCATGTCAGGATTTATTAGCCGCGATCATACATGGAATCCCAAGACGGGCATTACAGCTCCATTACTTTTTAAATATCGTTTACGAGATAATTATCTTCGTTTCTATTTAAAATACATAGAAAATAAATTGCCGGAGATCGATAGAAATGTTTATCAGCTTAAATCATTAAGCTCATTGCCAGGCTTTGCAACGATAATAGGACTGCAATTCGAAAATCTTGTATTAAATAATAGAGATTTCATTCATCGATGTTTGAAATTATCTGCCAATGATATTGTTGTTGAAAATCCTTATTTTCAACATACGAAAAGCCGTCAACCTGGATGTCAAATTGATTACATGATTCAAACCAGAACAAATGTTGTTTATGTCTGTGAAATAAAATTTTCGCGTCACGAAATCAAAAAAGACATTATTAAAGAGGTTAAAGCTAAAATAGATCGACTTTCAATTCCAAGGGGCATGTCATTTTGTCCTGTATTAATTCATGTGAATGGAGTAGGCGATAGCGTTATTGACGAGGCTTATTTTACTGAGATTATTGATTTTGGCGATGTTTTAAAAGATTAGCTATTTTGTGACAGAGTGATAAATTTCATGTTCTATGTTGCCGAAGTAATGGTGTCGCTTGTGTATTATTTCAGTTAGCATAATAGTTCAAATAGAAGTAATAATGACAGAATATCCCTATCTCCAAAGATGGAAAAAATGCTATTTGTGGAGATTTTATTTCTTTGTTGATTAGAGAGTATCATTACCAGTAGTTTGTTTTTCATCCTTATTTATCAATTTTTTCTTTGCTAGTGATGATAACATTCAAATAAAAAGACCAGATAAAAAATTTAACGCTTTCATTATATGGATATGATTTACTTTATATTCGTTTCTTATATTGTTTACAACTTGTATTGCAGGTAAATTATATTTTTTATGAAAATAATATAAAGATGGGTTGATATTAGAATGTGAGTTTTTGACTTCAATGATTTGTTCTATGCAATCATCTTTTACCAAAGCAAAATCCACTTCATGATTTTCTTTCGTTTTTAAATAATGCAAAGCATAATTTTCAGCAAAATAGTCAATTTTTGAATAAACATGTTTTAATAAACAAACAGCAACAAGATTTTCTAATTGCGCTCCCTCATCGCCTTTTACTACCCCTGAATCAAAAAAATAAATTTTAGGTTCTTTTAAAAGGCTTCTAGCAATATGTTTAGAAAATGGCGTAATGCGAAATACAATAAATAATGCTTCTAAAATTTCTATATATTTTTTAACTGTATTTGGTGATATAGCAATGTCTTCAGCTAATGATTGATATGAAACAGGCGAGCCAACTTTCGTTCTCAATAATTCAAAAACAGTGTGTAATGCTCGAATATTTTGTATGTTGTCGATATCAAATACATCTGTTGTAAGAACGCTGTTAATATATTGTAGGCGCCAACGATTTACCTCAATAAGATCGTAAGCAAGATAAGGTTCGGGAAATCCACTTTTTTTAATGAGCTGATCAAGATGGATAGGCATATTTAATTGGCGTAATTCCGCGGGTGATAGAGGTAACAAACGATGAAAAAAATAGCGCCCTGCTAGCGAATCACCCATTTTATTAAAAATATCTAGCCGTGCACTACCCGTAACAAGAATTTGTAATTGTAATGGCTTCGTATCATATAACCCTTTTAAATAATTTTTCCAATGAGGCATTTTGTGTAATTCATCAAGAACAATGAGATCGGTAGCATCTACCCATGATTGCTTTTGAATGATGTTTCTGTCTTCCATTTGATCGTAATTAAGATAAACAGGATGGCTAAATTTTTTTGCGATTGTTTTAGCTAAAAAGGTTTTACCCACTTGACGCGGCCCAGCAATCAACACCATCTTTTTAGATAAGTCTTGAATAATTTTCGTTGCTTGTATTCTCTCCATTTGACTATTATGCATTAATTTGCGGAATAGTCTTGACTATTCCGCAATATAACTAGGAATAGTCGAAAAATGGCTCTGATCAATTGGAAAGTAGTTGGATACTTAATGATTTTTGCGATATACCACAAATGTGGCAAATAGAAACTTTTGTAACGCGAATATCGTTTATAGGTGAATAATGGGTATTCCTATACGAATTGATGAAGCAATTTACAACGAAGCAAAAAAAACAGCTCGGGCTGAATGTCGTTCCATTCCTCATCAAATTGAATTTTGGGCAATAATAGGGAAATGCGCGCTTGAT
>MGXW01000035.1 GCA_001801495.1 Gammaproteobacteria bacterium RIFCSPHIGHO2_12_FULL_37_34 | reverse complement strand
AGGTAAGCGCGCACTTCTTTCTCTTCTCTTCTCTTAAAGATCTTCCACAGAACTCGCGATTCTACTCCTTCCCCTTATACTGTCAATGGGCATGAGGTGAAAATGGTTTACTCTAAAATAATTTTAGCAAAACGGCGCTTGCCTATTTGAAAAATCATTGTTTTATTAGCCGATAATAATAAATTGCGATCGTAAATCCGCTCACCATCGATTCGTACACCGCCTTGTTGTAACAATCGAGTAGCCTGAGAGGTGCTATCCACTAATCCTGCTATTTTCATGACATGAGCAATAGATAGACCATTCGCTCCAGCATTTATTCTTACTTCAGGAATCTCATCTGGTAATTTTCCTTGTTGAAATTGCGAAATAAAATGCTCCCGTGCTTGTTTACCCGCATGACTATCATAAAAGCGTGCAACAATTTCTTCAGCTAATAAAAATTTTACATCCCGCGGATTCATACCATCTTCTACAGCATCTCGCAATTTTTGAATTTCTGTTAAAGGCTGAAAACTCACTAATTCGAAATAAAGCCACATTGTCTCATCAGAAATCGACATAATTTTTCCAAAAATTTGATCCGCTGGTTCATCAATCCCTATATAATTACCAAGTGATTTTGACATTTTACGTATACCATCCAAGCCAGGTAATAATGGTAAAGTAATAATGACTTGGGGTGTTTGGCCGTATTGTTTTTGTAATTCCCTTCCCATCAATAAATTAAATTTTTGATCGGTTCCTCCCAATTCGATATCAGCATGCATAGCAACAGAATCATAGCCTTGCAAAAGAGGGTATAAAAATTCATGAATAGCAATCGCCTGACCTCCAATATAGCGATTATGAAAATCATCTCGTTCCAACATGCGCGCTACCGTATAAGTTGAAGCTAATTTAATAAGATCAACAACACTTAATTTATCCATCCATTCTGAATTAAACATGATTTTAGTTTTTTGTGGATCAAGTATTTTAAAAACTTGTTTTTGATAAGTGAGCGCATTTTCTTTCACTTGATCACGCGTTAAAGGAGGACGTGTTTCATTTTTTCCAGATGGATCGCCGATCATACCCGTAAAATCGCCAATTAAAAATAATACATGATGACCCAATTCTTGAAACTGGCGCATTTTATTGAGCAAAACGGTATGTCCCAAATGCAAATCAGGAGCCGTGGGATCAAAACCTGCTTTGATTGATAGCGGCTTACCCGTTTTTAATTTTTTAATTAATTCTTCTTCAATGAGTATTTCTTCACTACCACGACGAATAATAGATAGAGCATCATCAACATCAATAATTGTCATCATTATCTCTTTAGTTCTGTAAAAGAAAGGAGTATGGCACAATATGATAAGAGGTTCACTGAACTTTGTATATGAAACCCTACATGACTAAAGAACTTTACATAGGCTTAATATCTGGAACCAGTGCAGATGGCATTGATGCCGTACTCGTTGATTTTAGTCAACCTCAGCCTCGAATGATAGCCTCACATTATGCAGCTTACCCGCCTACTCTGCGAGCAGAAATTCTTGCACTATATGAACAAGGTGAAAATGAAATTCAACGACTAGGAGAACTGGATGTATCATTAGGCCAAGCCTTTGCACAAGCAGTTAATACATTATTAAAACAACAATCGCTCACGCCTAATTCCATTCAAGCTATTGGCAGCCATGGGCAAACCATTCGTCATCATCCTCATCACCCCCATCGTTTCAGCATACAAATCGGTGACCCTAATATTATTGCACTTGAAACAGGTATTATGACTATCGCCGATTTTCGCCGCAAAGATATGGCACACGGTGGCCAAGGCGCGCCTTTGGTTCCCGCTTTTCATCATTATTTATTTTCATCTGAACAAACCGATCGCATCATCGTTAATATCGGTGGAATTGCTAATATCACTTTATTACCAAAAAAAAATACGGGATCTATTATTGGTTTTGATACCGGACCTGGTAATGCTCTGCTTGATGCTTGGATTTATCTTCATCAAGGAAAAAATTATGATGAGCATGGAAAATGGGGACAACAAGGAAATATTCAGCCGGATTTGCTCAAGCATTGGTTATCCGATCCTTATTTTTATCTCTCACCACCTAAAAGTACGGGGCGTGAATATTTCAACTTGGCTTGGTTACAAAAAACATTGTTATCTTTCAAAACACCATTATCATCTGTCGATGTGCAAACTACATTAGTAGAACTCACTGTATGCAGTATGATGATGGCTATTCGTAAACAACTATTCACCGCTGAAATTTTTGTATGTGGCGGCGGCACCCGTAATGATTATTTAATGTCCCGTTTACAAAAACAAGCAACACCCCAATTTACAGTTGATTCTACTGAATCTCTTGGTATGCACCCAGATTGGATTGAGGCTGCAGCATTTGCTTGGCTTGCACGACAAACTTGTCATCAACAACCCGGGAATCTACCCAGTGTAACAGGTGCAAAAGCAGCAGCTGTATTAGGTGGTATCTATTATGCGTGAGCCCTGTTTTTTTGCTCGCGCAATTCATTATTCTGATCAAACACATGATTAAATGCATTATAACTTGCGGGATTTCGCAGCCAATTAAACTTTAAAAAATATCGCCAGGAAAAATTTGTATCGCGATGCTCTTTAGTGACTTCGCGAATTTTTGGTAACAATGCTTTTAATTGAGTAAATTGAGAAATATTAACAATATTCTGGCAATCTTGAATATAATTTTCTAAAATAGCTTTTTTACGGGAATATGGTGCATATCGATTAAGACGCGCCACTTGAGTATAGAGATAATCTTCTAATAATTCTTTATAGTGTTTGAAGTGTTCTAATTTAACTATCCCAGCCTTTTTACTTTTAATCTCTACTTCCAACGTGATCAGGTAACCTTTTTTATTACGATAAGCTTTGATTGCTTCATCTTGTTCCTTGCCTAAACGATTCAGTAATATATGGTAAACTTGAAGATCGGTTACCACAGAACATTGGGCTTCTAATTGTCTCATAACTAAATTTTTTGTTTTTTCGTGCCATTGTTCTTCATGCGTGATCGCCATGCTTTGAATGAGAGCAAGCAATTCATCACATTCTTCTTTCGTTAAGCAAGCTTTCTGTAAAGTAGCAAAATCTAACGTGCATGCTTGCATTGCTTTTTTAACTTGTGCATATGAAATATGATCATCTTGATACATATTGCTTTCCTTTTAAAATAACGTGAACATCGTTATGCCCAAACAGTGAACTCTTGAAAACTACGCTTATTTTCTTCAAGTTGCTGCCCAGCTTTTGCACATTGCTTTAAACTTTTCGATAATCCATGTCGAGTACCATGAGCAAACAAACCCATTCCACCTCCTAGCGCCACTAAACCAACACCTCCCATACTAATTGATAATGATTGAGCAAGCAGAGTAGTACCAATTGCTATGCCAATGATGCTGAATGGGGAAGCCACTGCAAAAGAAGCAAGTACCGCGCAAACACTCATTGTTATAAGAGCTGCGCCTAATATACCTAACAGTACACCTCCTAGTTTCTTTTTTGGTGAAGGAGCGCCATCAGCCTTATCCGCTAATACTGCTATATTTGAAAGTGCATCCGGATCATAATCCTCATCCCTTATTTGCTCTGAAACATACAAAAAAACTGCTTTTCCAGCTTTTAAGCTGGTCGTATAAGATTTAAAATCTGCTGGTTGCGCGGCTTTTTTCTCGGCGGTATTGCTCAATAAACAACGTGCGGGTTCATATAAAAGTGGGTAGTCATTTTGCAATTTAGAATCACAAATATGTTGAAAGTCCTGATATGCTCTTTGATAAGCTTGATGTTCATCCTCATGTAGTTTGTTGATATCCATTTCTAAATATAATTCTCGATTCTTATTTCTAAAGAACATGAATTGGTTACGCACTGATAAGCCTGTCACTAATTCATTAGGTAAATCTCCCTGATCAGCGATATGGGCTTCTTGTAAAAACCCCATAAGCATGTTCGCAAATGAACAATTTGCTGCATTATTTTCTCGCTCAACCTCATCTAATAAATACCATAGAAACCCGCACAAACAAGCATAATGTAATTGATAAGCTCGATTCTTCTCTTCTAAATGATTGCTCTCTAATATGCCATCTATTTTATTTTCAATATTGGATAAACACCACCGAACAATCTCTGATTGAGAAAAAGGATGCTCTTTTTCATATTGACCAAATTGGTTGATGACAGTTGATTTAAATTGAGAGAAAAAATCTTCTGGTTTATTACGCAAATTCGCCATAAATGTTTCAGCACGAGGAATATGGAAAGCAATAAAATCTTGCTGTTGTTTTAAGCGATTATTTTCGGCGTTACATTGTCGAACAAGCTCTTCTTTTTCTCCCCTTGCAGCAACCCACGGCTCCTTTTGAGCAATCAAGTGATTTGCCTGTGATCGTAGAGTAGTTAATTCAGGATCTCGTGAATCCAACATGTTGTAATTGTTATAATCAAAATAATGATAATGGCGATTCTGATGTTCCCTTTTTGCATGAAGAAATACTTCACGAGGAACAATCTTTGCTTTAACATCGCGTATGCTTGCCTCAACTGGATGGATTTTTGCATTCAGATTTGAAATGATACGGTTTGCTTCAGCAATAGCGCGATCATGATTGGCAATCGTTTGCTGGATTTCAGTAAGTTTATCTTGCCATTCGCAAATGATTTCGTCGTTATATAGAATAATATCGTTTTTATTTACACGATCTCGCATAAACACCCCTTATCTATCATCATTGGATAGAATCTTATTCATCACCACTTCTCATGTCAAACATCTTCTCTTCATACACGATACGCTTGTTTATTTCCTAACCATCGTTCAATCAGCACATCAGCATCATATGCATCATCACGTAACAATATATCTGCTGCTTGTTGCACGGGTGCAATTAATTCATAATCCCGAACTAAATCTGCAATCTTAAACGAAAGCTCACCTGTCTGTTTTGTTCCTAACACTTCTCCTGGACCACGCAATTCTAAATCTTTCTGCGCAATTTGAAAGCCATCATTGGTGTTACGCATAATAGCTAATCGTTCTTTCGCAAGATCCGATAATGGATGTTGATATAACAATACACAATGACTTGCAATTGTTCCTCGCCCTACACGTCCACGTAATTGGTGTAATTGAGCAAGGCCTAATCGCTCTGCGTTTTCTATAATCATGACACTGGCATTAGCAACATCCACACCCACTTCAATCACCGTTGTTGCCACTAAGATGTTAATTTGCCCTTGCTGAAATGCTTGCATCACCGATTCTTTATCTTGTGAAGAAGTGCGCCCATGAATGAGCCCTACTTGACAGGTTGGTAATTCTTTTTGTAATTGTTCTGCGGTTTTTACTGCTGCTTGACAATGAAGCACATCCGATTCTTCAATCAGGGGACACACCCAATAAACTTGTCGACCTGCGCAACAAGCTTCGCGAATGCGAGTAATGACTTCGTCACGACGATGATTAGCAAGTACACTTGTAACTATCGGCAAACGCCCAGGTGGTAATTCATCAATCAAGGAACAATCTAAATCTGCATAAAAACTCATTGCTAATGTTCGAGGAATAGGGGTCGCTGTCATAATCAATTGATGCGGATGATAAGAAGCATGCATGCCTTTTTCTCGTAACAAAGCACGTTGATGCACACCAAAGCGGTGCTGCTCATCAATAATAATCAAAGCGAGTTTAGCAAACTGAACATGCTCTTGAAATAAAGCATGCGTGCCTAAAATAATTTGTGCGGTACAATTTGCAATAGAAGTTAACATTGTCTTTCGCACAACGGATTTCACATGACTAGACAAAAATGCTAGCTGTATTTTTAATGGTTCAAACCAGCGTTTGAACACTTGATAATGTTGCTCAGCAAGCAATTCGGTGGGAGCCATCAAAACAGCTTGATAACCATTTTCAACCGCTTGCAACATAGCAAGAGCTGCAATAACCGTTTTACCAGACCCCACATCCCCTTGAATTAAACGTAACATGGGATGGGTTTGACTTAAATCATATTTAATTTCATGATGCACCCGTTGTTGCGCTGCAGTGAGTGTAAAAGGCAAATGATGAAGATAGTGTTGTATCAATGTGCCGCCTTCTGCCAAAGACACGCTAGGTTGCGCTTTGAATACACGTTTTATACGCAATAAACTTAGACGATGTGATAGCAATTCTTCAAAAACTAATCGCTTGTGTGCCAACGTTTTATTTGCCATTAAATCAGCTAAAGCTTCACGCGGTGGTCGATGGATAAATTGTAAAGCTTGTTTTAACGTCGGAAAAGAATGCGAGTGAATAATAGAAGAGGGAACCCGTTCTTCTAAAATATGCTCACGCTCCATCCAGGCAAGTGCGCTTGCTGCAAGTTTTCTTAAGGTATATTGACTTAATCCGTCTGTAGCAGAATAAATAGGTGTAAGATGCTGCAAAAGTGCAAGTGGTTTATCTAATGTAATAACCTGAAATTCAGGGTGAATCATTTCCAAACCAGCAGAGCCTAGACGCACATCACCATAACAACGTAAGCGTACGCCTCGCCTTAATATTTTTGCCTGAAAAGATAAAACATGAAAAAAACGCAAATGAATTGTTCCAGTCTTATCTTGTAGCTCGCATAATAATTTAGTTTTACCACGTCGTGGTTGAGAAACGACTTGAATCTCTCCTTCAATAACTGCTTCCTGATCTCTTATTAATGAATGAATCATTTGGATATTGGTTCGATCTTGATAGCGTATCGGTAAATGAAATAAAAGATCTTGTATCGAGTAAATATGCAAACGCGCCAGGTGTTTGGCAATTTGTTTGCCTACACCTTGTAAATGATGTATTGGTACAACATGATCATTCACGCAGTAGCTCGTGGTTTTTCCATTTCTAACATAGGGTGAGGTTGCTCATTATTTATAATAGGATGCTCAACAGCAAATAAGCCCGGACGTTTATTGGGCCGATCAGCATCTGCTTGTTGCTCTACATCTGGTTTGGCTGTCGTTTGTTTAATCGTATTCATTGTTTTTTGTAACAGCATGCCTATTTGTGTTTTTAAAATATCAAACTCTTCTTTTTCTTTTTTAATCTCTCGATATAAAATACTACGGTAACCTGTTTTACAACCTATATCGAATTCGGGTATAGATATACCTGAATGGGCAAAAATAAAAAACCGTAATGATCGCCACACCACTGATGCCGTGATTTCTTCAAACATTAAACAATAATTTAATTCACTCTCAATTTTCTCACTTGTATCTTGTAACTCTTTTAAGAGCTGTATACTAATATGCTGCATATCAAGGCAACGCTTTCTTTTTTCTTGATCGGTTTTCGTAGTATCTTCCACATCATTACAACCATTTTCTAGAAAAGCAAACAATTGTTGCACATGGTCGTGCGTGGTTTGTAATTGCTGATGTAATTCTAAATCAGCAGGCTCCATATCTTGTTTCAATATTTCTATAAAATTTGCAAAATAACTTTTATTTTCTTTCACTGCATGCAGTATCTCATTATTTTTTTCTGCAATATGTATGTTATATTCTAGCAGTTCTGTATTTTCTTCAATAATCACCTCACCAAGCTTCTCCCATTCACTTATCATTTTAGGTAAATCATTTTTCAACTTAGCTATGCCTTTTAGAAAACGATCTAAAGCATCTGTATTGCGAACACTAGGTTCTTCCTTCTCCAAGGAAGCATCAATAAAATCATCCATTAAAGCCGTTGCTGTTTGTGGTTTGTTATCAGAAGAGTCAGTCGGTGCTATCGGAGAAATATTGTGAGAGGATGGATCAGAGTTTGTCGTTCGCCAAAAAAATAACCAACTGATTCCTTTAAACATCGTCATATTCCTTTTAAAAGGCAAAGTGTAATGTAAAAGTCTTAAG
>MGXW01000034.1 GCA_001801495.1 Gammaproteobacteria bacterium RIFCSPHIGHO2_12_FULL_37_34 | reverse complement strand
GGAGAGGATGATAAGTCTTGCATAGGCCCAAGCCAGGCAATTTTATTTTCTTTTACTGCAATTGCTGCGTGATCGATGCGGCCATAACCTTGTTCGCAACTTAATATAGTTGCATTTATCCAAATGGAATCCCATGATGTGGTCATTGGTTTTTCTCAATCTTTTAGAGGTGCCCTAAAAGTACAATGAGTATATAATTAAAAAAGAATGTTGGAAAGTTACATGACAAATCATCAAAATACTACATGGCTTAGCCGATATAGTGCTCCTAATGGCAATGATTGGCAAGGGCGTTTAGATTTACCGAAACATTCTTGTTTCTTTCAAATTATAAAATTACTTGATCTTACACAACCCTTTCATGCTATACAACAACCTGCTTTTGTTTTCATTGGTTTTTGTAGTGAGGAAGGTGTGCGTCGTAATTTTGGGCGAACAGGCGCAATAGAAGGCCCTCATGCTATTCGTGAGGTATTAGCAACCTTTCCTATTCAAAGAGACGATGTTTTTTGTTACGATGCAGGAGATATTGTTTGTCGTGATGGTCATCTAGAAGCTGCCCAGGAAGCATTAGGTGAGGTTGTTGCTTTGCTTTTGAAACATAATATGATTCCTATTGTGTTTGGTGGTGGGCATGAACTGGCTTATGGACATTATCAAGGTATTGCAAAACAATTTCCTGATGAAGATCTTGGTATTATCAACATCGATGCCCATTTTGATATGCGGGAATTGCTTCAAAACAATCAGGGCAGTTCAGGTACGCCTTTTTTGCAAATAGCTAAAGCGCATCAAGCAGCCAAGCGATCTTTTAATTATTATTGTATTGGTATACAGCGTACTGGTAATATTCAATCATTATTTACAACTGCAAAAAATCACCATACTAAAATATTATTTGCTGAAGAAATGCATGACGTTAATCGCAGCGCTTCATTTCTTGATCTTGCTATTTCACACCATCAACTGATTTACTTAAGTATTTGTTTAGATGCTTTCGCCGCAAGTTATGCACCTGGTGTCAGTGCACCCCAAGTATTGGGATTGCAGCCCTGGCAAGGGATTCCTCTTATTAGACAACTTGTTGCATCTAAAAAGGTGGTCAGTTATGATATTGCCGAGCTTTGTCCAAAATATGATATTGATAAACGTACAGCAAAGCTTGCTGCTAGTTTAGTGTACGAAATTATCCACCATTACTGAGGAAAAATAAGCATGTCGACACCTTCCAGATGCGATTTGACGCGTCGTATTTTTGCTGCGCGCGGCACACAACTTACTGCTAAATCTTGGCTAACGGAAGCGCCACTACGCATGTTAATGAATAATCTTGATCCGGAAGTAGCAGAAATTCCTAGTGAATTGGTCGTATATGGTGGTATAGGGCGCGCTGCTCGAGATTGGCATTGTTATGACAAAATCGTAGAATCATTAACAAACTTAAATCACGATGAAACATTGATTATTCAATCAGGAAAACCAGTTGGTATTTTTAAAACCCATAGTGATGCCCCACGTGTTTTGATTGCTAATTCAAATCTCGTGCCACATTGGGCAACGTGGGAACATTTTCACGAACTTGATCGAAAAGGATTGATGATGTTTGGTCAAATGACAGCAGGTTCGTGGATTTATATTGGTACTCAGGGCATTATTCAAGGCACTTATGAAACATTTGTTGCTGCGGGTAAGGAGCATTTTAATGGTGATTTACGCGGAAAATGGATTTTGACAGCTGGCTTAGGGGGAATGGGAGGAGCTCAACCATTGGCTGCGACAATGGCAGGTGCCTCTTTATTAGCAATTGAATGTGATCCTAAGCGTATCAAGCGTCGTTTAGAAACAGGTTATTTAGATAGAGAAGCGGCTAATTTAAATGAAGCACTTGATATCATTACTAAACATTGCCAAGAAAAAAAAGCGATTTCTGTTGCATTGCTTGCGAATGCAGCGGACATTTATCCTGAATTAGTAAAGCGTGGCATCCAACCTGATTTGGTCACAGATCAAACCAGCGCTCACGATCCTTTGAATGGCTATTTACCACGTGGTTTTACCTTGGAACAAGCCGCTACATTGCGATTGACGGATCCCAAACAAGTTATTCAAGCTGCTAAAGAATCTATGGCTATTCAAGTGAATGCCATGTTGGAATTTCATCAGCGCGGCATTCCTACATTTGATTATGGTAATAATATTCGACAAATGGCCTATGATATGGGTGTGAAAAATGCCTTTGCTTTTCCTGGATTTGTACCAGCTTATATACGGCCTTTGTTTTGTCAAGGAATTGGCCCATTTCGTTGGGTAGCATTATCAGGCGATCCAGATGATATATTCCGGACTGATGAAAAAGTAAAATCATTATTACCAAACAATAAAAATTTACATCACTGGTTAGATATGGCAAAACAACGCATTCATTTTCAAGGATTGCCTGCTAGAATTTGTTGGGTTGGTTTAGAAGATCGAGCACGACTAGGATTAGCATTTAATGACATGGTAAAAAAAGGAGATTTGAAAGCACCCATTGTAATTGGGCGTGATCATTTAGATTCAGGATCGGTTGCAAGTCCCAATCGTGAAACCGAGAGTATGCGTGATGGTTCAGATGCAGTGTCTGATTGGCCATTACTGAATGCCTTATTAAATTGTGCAAGTGGTGCAACATGGGTAAGTATTCATCATGGCGGTGGTGTTGGAATGGGATATTCGCAGCATGCGGGTGTGGTGATTGTAGCAGATGGTACAGATGCAGCAGCTAAACGTTTAGAGCGCGTTTTGACCAATGATCCAGCCTCAGGTGTGATGCGTCATGCTGATGCAGGTTATGACATCGCAATTCAATGTGCAAAAGAGCACGGGTTAAAATTGCCAATGATTCAAGGGTAACTAACGTATGAAATATACACTTCATCCTGGGCAGATAACGTTTTCTGATTTAAATTTATTATTAGATGAAACGACTCAAATCGAATTAGCCAAAGAAGCCAAAGCTTCTATTCAAGCATCTGCACAGATGGTTCATCAAGTGATTGCAGAAAATAAAATTGTTTATGGTATTAATACTGGATTTGGCGCTTTAGCGAAGCAACGTATTCATTCGGATGATTTAGAAACATTGCAACGCAGTTTAATTGTCTCACATGCAGCAGGCACCGGAGAACTTCTGAGTGATCAAGCGGTACGTCTTATTCTCGCATTAAAAATTAATAGCTTAGCTCGTGGTTATTCAGGGGTAACTGAACGAACAATAGAAGTATTAATACAGCTATTCAATAACAATATTTATCCTTGTGTTCCTGCGCAGGGTTCAGTGGGTGCATCTGGAGATTTAGCGCCTCTTGCACACCTTAGCATGATTCTTCTTGGAGAAGGTGAGGCGCGTTACAAGGGTCACATTATTTCAGCAAAAGAAGCGCTCGCTAAAATTAATTTACAACCTATTAAGCTTGCTCCTAAAGAAGGATTGGCTTTATTAAATGGTACACAAGTTTCAACAGCGCTTGCACTGTTAGGTTTATTAGCAATTGAAAAGATATTTGGCGCGGCACTCATTGCTGGCGCCTTATCTGTTGATGCAGCTCGTGGAAGTGATACTGCTTTTGATGCAAACATTCAGCAGGTGCGCGGTCATCTTACTCAAATTCGAGTGGCTGAAATTTACAAAGATTTGTTACATGATAGCGAAATTCGCGCATCCCATCGTGATTGTTTAAAAGTGCAAGATCCTTATTCGTTGCGTTGTCAACCACAAGTAATGGGCGCTTGTTTATCTCAACTGTTGTATGCGCAAGGCATCTTACTAATAGAAGCTAACGCTGTGTCTGATAATCCTCTTGTTTTTGTCGAACAAAATGAAATTCTATCAGGTGGTAATTTTCATGCAGAACCTGTTGCCTTTGCAGCTGATGCCCTAGCCATTGCCCTTTCCGAAGTTTCTGCCTTATCTGAAAGGCGTATTGCTCTTTTGATGGATCAGCGTTTTAGTGGCTTACCTGATTTTTTAGTTCAAAACGCAGGTGTGAACTCTGGTTTTATGATTGCACAGGTCACAGCTGCAGCACTTGCTAGTGAAAATAAATCGTTAGCTCATCCTGCAAGTATAGATAGTTTACCAACGTCGGCTAATCAAGAAGATCATGTTAGTATGGCAACTTACGCTGCTAGGCGATTGCTATCGATGGCTGAAAATGCTACGGGTATTGTTGCTATTGAGTTGCTTGCTGCTTCTCAAGGGATTGATTTTCTACGTCCTATGAAAACCTCTCCATCGCTTGAAAAAGTGCATCAACTTGTTCGTGATCTTGT
Organism: Gammaproteobacteria bacterium RIFCSPHIGHO2_12_FULL_37_34; assembly: GCA_001801495.1. Classification (GTDB taxonomy): domain Bacteria; phylum Pseudomonadota; class Gammaproteobacteria; order DSM-16500; family DSM-16500; genus Aquicella. Next base: position 3,721 of record MGXW01000034.1, on the reverse strand, counting down.
TCCGTTTTATGATAAAGATCGTTATTTTGCACCTGATATTGCTAAAATTAAATCCCTCATCCAATCCGATCAATTGCAAAAGGCATTTCGTTTTTCATTAGAGTTGGTCATAGCATGATCAAGATAATGTAACAACGCCTTTTCGAGTTAAAATTTACGTTTGATTTGGTGGAGCACTTAAAATAGAATGTGTATGTTATTGGATATGTGAAAAAGGAGTGTAAGTTGTATGAATAAAATGTTTAACATTGTATCTACGTATAAAAGCTTGATAATTGCTAATTACCAAGCTATCGTAAAAATCAATTCTTCTACACCAACATTGCGGCTAGTTGCTCGGGAACGTGTTAAAAAGTCGGCTGAAATATATTTCATAATACAGATTATAGGAAAAAATATTTTTCCGAGATTATCGTTGAAAGATTTTAAAGATTCATCAATACTTGATAATTTTAGTAAAAGTGACCAAGAAAAAATACGTCACTGCTTACCAAGAGAGCAACATAAAGTGACAAGGTGCATCAGTGCCAGAACTTATGATAGGGAAAAAAAGCAGTTCATTTTTACTGTGGAATCTCTCGATCCGAATAACAATATTAGAAAGTGTGTGATAATAGATAAACTTTCTTCATTAGCACATGATATATGTAGTTTTGATGGAGAAGATGCATTTTTAATCGGTTTAGATTCGAGTAAAACGAGATTAAATTAATAGTCTCTGATATTTTCCCCATAGTAAACTACTATGGGGAACCTTATTACATCTGAAGTCTGGATTTTAAATCATCCACATAAATGTCAGAAATAACATTTTCTTTAAATAATGAGTAAAGTCCAAGACTAGCTACTAATGCTACAGTAGCATATCCGATCATGGTTGTTTTGCTAGGCCATGATTTTGAATGTGTTGGAGTAATTCTAGTAAATCTATTTATGATATTTTCATGTTGCGGGAACTGAAATAGAAGGATTTTTCTATCTGCGAGTTCAAAATCACCATACTTAAGTCCTGGGGATGTTGTCCGACCTATCAAACCAAAAGATAGTTTATCCTTAACTTCCGCAGCAACCCAATCATTAGCTTGAATAACAACCTGAAACGATGCGCCTTTTGTCATACTTGGATTACCAAGTATGTGAGTGTTTAAATTACCATATTGGTCAATTATATGAATATCAATTGGGCTGCCATCATAATAATGCCAAATCTCGTCTGATTTTAAACGATGCCAAGCAGAGAAATCTTGTTTATCCAGCAAAAAGTAAATTGATGTTCCCGCAGAACGTTCTTGTGTTGAAACATCCCATTTTGTTTTTTGTGAACTTGCAGTGGCAGCATTATTTTTGTAGTGTGGGTCAAGTGAGAATACTGAATCTTTCGCTTTGTAATTTAAACAAAAATATCCACCTTCCTGATACCGTTCTAATTTAAGCTTTCTTACATAGTCTTTAGCTGACAATTGGTTTTTATGTGGTGCAACATGATGGTCATAGGTATGATTATTGTTAGATTGAATCACATTCGGTTTAATAAATCGATCAATTATGCTTGTTAATTCGGGATACTGTTTTACTAATTGATCTCTATATTTTTCTGCTAATTCAAAATCATGATATTCAAATCCTGGGGAAACAGTACAACCCACTAACCCAAAAGATAATTCATCACGCACTTTCGCAGCAAACCAAACTCCTGCTTTTACTACAACTTGAAATAAAGCGTTTTCAATGATATTAGGATGACCGAGGGTATAAATTTTCAATCTACCGTTATCATCGATAATGTAAATATCAATTGGGCTGCTACCAGCATAATAATGCCAAATCTCGTCTGATTTTAAACGATGCCAAGCAGAAAACCCTTGCTTTTCAAGTAAAAAATAAATAGAAGAGCCCGCATGACGCTCGATGCGTTGTTCGGTCGCGTCATTTTTATAACGGCTACTGAGTGGCATTACTTTATTAGGTGATTGATAATAGAGACCAAAATAGCCTCCTTCTTCGTGACTTTCTAACTTGAGCATCTCAACATAATTCAGCATGTGACGCATTCCTCCTTTATTTAAGGCTAAATGGACTAAAATTAGTATGGATGTCATAAACATCCAGTTGTTCTTTAAGTTTGAGAAAGCCAGATGTTAGCCAAGCAGGCCAGGCAGCAATGCAAGCATAAAGTAATTCCACACTATAAATTGAAAAAAACATGTGAATAGCAGATCGTGTATCAACTGTACCTGAGTAGCCGAAAATCATAATAATTGAAACTAGAACAAATCCTCCAATAGCAGATGCACCTACACTTCTCAGCCAAAAATGTTTCCCACGCAATAAAATTTTCCACTTTGAGAAAATATATATGTTTACAAAATGGCTGATTACAACAGATAAAAAGCCCGCGCAAACAAAGCGTATGAGATTACCAAACACCTGATCGTATGCACTCTGCATAGTCCAAAAATCAGGGTGTGGGAGTTTCAACACAAGAGTCACAAGAATCGCGTACAAAAATTGAAAGGCGAGTGTTAACCAAATTATTCTTCTTGCGAGACTATAACCATAGACTTCTGCAATAATATCGCCTATAGAATAGGAAAGCGGAAAGATGAATGGTGGCCCAGGCACCAAGATTGCTCCCAAAGCAATCATCTTATACGCAACCGAATCAGCTGCTAGATAGATGGTAAGATATAGTAATGCTAAAGGTAAAATAAATTTCAGATTAAGATTCTTTGGTTCCCTTGATAACATAATTGTTTCTTCCTGTTTAAATTTTTATATCTTTCCTAATTTGAATTAATACGCCCAAAAAACGATGGCTGTTATCAAATAAGGTAGGTGGAAAATACGCATTCATAGATTTTAAATAAATTTTTCCTTCATCAATCAAAATTTGTTTTAGAGTTGAGCTGTGTTGTTCAGCTTTATATACAATAGCGAAGTCTTTGTGCGCTGGTTCTATTTCTGTATTGATGATAAGAATGGATCCTTTTGAAATAGAAAGCGAATCATCTTCTTCCATTTTTAGTGCGAATGGATTTTGTCCAACATCTATATCTACTAAAACAACTGAATTAGGTTGGCTTTGCTTCTCTTTTTCATGCCAATTTATTGTTTGGTTCCACTCAATGAGTGGAACTTTAAGCCAATGAGTTTTATCTTCTATGTATCCTATAATTCCAGGAGGAAGTGGTTCACTGCCTATAAGTTGGTTGATTGTTATTCCAAAAAAATTTGCTACTGGTAATAACGTTGTTATGGTTGGGTTAGCCGTGGGATCACTTTGCAGCCTTTTTATTGTCGGAATAGCAATTCCTGTATTTCTGTGTAAAACACTTAGAGAAATATGATTATCTTCCATTAATTTAGAAAGATTGCGATTTAAATTGCTGCCAATAGAGTTAATTTCTAGCCCCAATGTGTTTTCAGGATTCACAGGCTCGTTCATTCCAGTCTTATTTATAAGATAAAAATTACTATAGCATTGTTTTCCATAAATGTAAAAAATAGAATTTATAATCTAATGTTGACATATATGGAAAAATAATGATATTTTATTTTTCCATATATGTTCAAATAAGGATGCTTATGGCAGCTATAGAACCATTATGTCTTCTTGTTGGGATTCATCCCAAAAAATTTTCAAAAGAAAAAAATCTACTCCTAGAAGCAGAGCTTTTCGCTCGTCTATACACAAAATTCGAGGCTATGTTTAGAAAACAAT
>MGXW01000033.1 GCA_001801495.1 Gammaproteobacteria bacterium RIFCSPHIGHO2_12_FULL_37_34 | reverse complement strand
GTCGCGCGTAGCGCGACGTCTCGAAGCACGATCGGAAACAAAATCGATCTCCTCAGGGCAAACGGAAATTTTGTCGTGTACTGAGGGGATTGGAATGAATAGACAAGAAAAAACGCAAGAAGAGTTAGATAAAAAATTAATAGAAAGAGTTGGTATAGATTTAATCTGTCTTTTAAAGATACAGTCGTCAGCTTGTACTTTTGCAAGAAGTTATGATGATTTAGAAGGATATAAGCTGAAATTTAGGTGTATACAAGAAAGATCAGAGATCGAAAGATATAGAGAAAAATTAAATCAATTAGGATTAGGAATCAACACTTTTTTTATAGATGCTTTAGATGAGGTTAGTATTGATGGTTATGTTGATAGAGGACAAGAAATACGCATATTGATGCCGATTACTGAAGTAGCCGATAAATTGAGGAATTATCTGAAAGATCATCCATCGTATGATGATATAATCGATTTGCCATGGTTGAGGCCGGCATGCCGTTAACCAGTTGATGCATCAAGATAACAAGAAATAATTTGTTTTAAAGTAGCTTCGTTATCAATTAACGATTGTATTTTCTCATAACCATTTTTCCCTAATTTTTTTGCGTATTCCAAATGATCAGCGAGCATTAATATTTTTTCTGCAAGCATGCCAGGCTGATATGGATCAATAATGAACCCGGTTTGATTATCATCAATCAACCAAGGCGGTGAACCTCGATTAGAGCCGATAATAGCTCGCGCATGCGTCATGGCATCTGCCATGACTAAGCCAAATGCTTCCATCCAGATGCTAGGAAAGATAACGGCAACGCACTCTTGATAATAGAGCTCTAGATTATTTTGCCAACCAACCAAATAAACAGAAGCTTCTAAATCGAGTTGTTTAATACGACGATGTAGCACGGATTCCATTGAACCTGTACCAGCTAAAGTAAGTGTGAGTAGATTATTTTTTTGTCTGGCTAAGGCAAACTCTTCAAGCAAAAAATGAATACCTTTGTGGGTACCTAATTGTCCTGCAAATAAAAAATGATGAGGTTTTATTTTATCGAATGAATAATGGCGACGCGCCTTTACAAAAGGAGGAATATAAACCGCATGAGTAAAATGATTTTGTTTTAAATAGTTTACCAATAAAGGGGAGGGTGCAATAAATTTTTTTATTAATTTTTTCTGCTTTTTTCTTATTTTTAAAAAAGCATATATTAAAAACAAATACACAACAAAGTTATATTTCAATTGATGTTGAAAAAAACATTGCCATTTAAAACCAGTAGGGCAAGCTTGCAAATTGTTTTTATGAATATTGTATGCAGTTGGGCAAATCGCGCCATAATCGTGAATGGTTTGTACAACGGGATAGGATTGGATAGCAGCTAAGAGAGAAGTGGAATATTGTTTGATATTATGAATATGAATGATATCAGGACGAATTTTTTTTAAATAACGGCGTATTTTAAAATAAATGGGAGGATAGAAGATGATTTGTCCTATCCATTTTGTTAGTTTGGAGTGATTTCCTTTTAGGATGATCTCATCTTGAGCATGGTATGGTTTTTGTCCAAAACCAAGAGAAAATACTTCTATGCCTGGCACTTTTTTTAATCTGCTTTTCAAATCAAAGAAATACTGCTCTGCTCCGCCTATGGGTGCATGGTTATCGTTGATTAACAGGATGCGCATGAGATATCCAGTGGGAGTTGCGAGAGGGTATGGTGTTCATTCGACATACTGAACGAATTGTAGCGTTATTCATTCGGTATGTCGAATGAATATTCTAACTCGCCTTACGTAATAACGAGTTGTTAACTTCATTTTGACTACAGAGGTTGTATTACTTGGGGTTCGTCGCTGCAGGTATCCCACCGTGCTCGTACCTGCGCGCGGTGGGAGCCCTCCTTCCGCGACACCCCTCGCGTATAGAGTATCGAGAGTCAAAAATGAAGTTAACAACTCGTTATTGCGTAAGGCGAGATTCTAATTGACATTATTTGATTTTTCACTAAAGTAAAAAGCATTGAGGAAGATAACATGATAAAAAAACGCGCATTTATTACTGGAATTACAGGGATGGTGGGATCTCATCTTACTGATTTTCTCTTAGCTCATACTGACTGGGAAATTGTTGGATTATGCCGTTGGCGTAGTCCGCTTGATAATATTTCGCACTTGGTTCCACTCATCAATCGTCAAGAGCGCATACATTTAGTGTATGGTGATTTACGCGATTCCGCTTCCATTGATTATGTGATGAAAGAAACCAAACCTGATTATGTTTTTCATTTGGCTGCACAAAGTTTTCCGCAAACGAGTTTTACTAGTCCTTTAGATACCTATGAAACGAACATTCAAGGCACTGCTCGAGTGTTGGAAGCGCTGCGACACCACAAACCTGATGCTATTATTCATGTGTGTGCATCATCCGAAGTATTTGGGCGCGTTCCAAAAGAAAAGCTTCCTATTAATGAACATTGTACATTTCATCCGGCTTCCCCCTATGCTATTTCAAAAGTAGGTACGGATTTAATCGGTCGTTTTTATGCAGAAGCTTATCATATGACTATCATGACCACACGCATGTTTACGCATACGGGGCCAAGGCGTGGTGATGTGTTTGCTGAATCAACTTTTGCTAAACAAATTGCATTGATTGAAAAAGGTTCTATTCCTCCAATAGTAAAAGTTGGTAATTTAAATTCCTTGCGTACTATTGCAGATGTGCGAGATGCGGTACGTGCTTATTATTTATTGGTTACCCATCAACCAATTGCGGGTGAATTTTATAATATTGGTGGTACGTACACTTGTACTATAAAAGCAATATTAGATTATTTGATTGCACTTTCACCGATGAAAGATACAATAAAGGTGGCGGTGGATAAAGAACGCTTACGACCAATTGATGCAGATTTACAAGTGCCTGATACCACTAAATTTGAGCGGCATACGGGTTGGAAACCACAAATAGGTTTTGAAAAAACCATGCAAGATTTATTACAGTATTGGCGTCAGCGTGTGAACCAATCAGATTCATTTTTGGTAAGATAAGGAAATATATATGCGTGATTTTGTTCAAAATGAAATAAAAAAATCATTGTCCATTTTATTGCATATCCAACAAGATGCGGATTTTTTAAAAAAAGTGTCTTTGATTGCTGAATGTTGTACGCAAGCATTAAAACAAAATAAAAAAATATTATTTGCTGGAAACGGTGGTAGTGCGGCAGATGCTCAACATTTGGCGGCAGAATTAGTGACGCGGTTGTGTTACGAACGACCAGCCTTAGCTGCGATTGCTTTAACAACCGATACATCTGTATTAACCGCTACAGGCAATGATTATGCATTTGAAAAAACATTTTCACGTCAAGTAGAAGCACTTGGGCAAGCAGGCGATGTGTTGATTGGTATTACAACATCGGGTAAATCACCAAATATTTTACGCGCATTAGAAGCTGCGCGTGTGAAGCAATTAATGACGATAGGGCTAACCGGTATGCAAGCGCCTTTCATGATGGAGCGTTGTGATATCGTTTTAAATGTTCCTTCGACAGAGACGCCTAAAATTCAAGAATGTCATATCTTGTTTGGTCATATTATTTGCTCATTGATTGAAGAAGCAATATATGGTGAGCAATTTAATCCTCTTAGAAAAGCAATTCATGTAGCAACCATTTAATGCAAGCCATTATTTTAGCTGGAGGATTGGGGCAACGCTTGCGCGCTACTTTACCTCATCTTCCTAAGCCCATGGCTCCCATACAACATAAACCTTTTTTGGCTCATTTGTTGGATTATCTAAAACAGCAGGGTGTGAGGCACGTTGTTTTAGCAGTACATTACTTGCGTGAATGTATTTATAACTATTTTCAACATCAATATCACAATATAACGATTGCTTATGCTAACGAAGAAGAGCCATTAGGCACAGGTGGCGCGATTGTTTATGCGATGACTTTGCTGAATGGAGACGAACCCGTCTTTGTGTTAAATGGCGATACATTTGTAAAATTTAATTATCACGCTCTTTATCAGCAACATGTGCATCATCAGGCTGCCATCACCATGGGGTTGCGGCAGGTCGATCATTGTGAGCGCTATGGTAAAGTTATTGTTAAGAATCATATTGTGACAGCATTTAAAGAAAAAGGTGAGATTGGACCAGGATTAATTAATGCGGGAGTTTATTTGATGAACCCAGATTTGTTTGCGCAAGTTACATTGCCAAAACAATTTTCTTTTGAGCATGATTTTTTGCACCCATATGTTCACAACATCAAGCCACAAGCATTTATCACTGAAGATTATTTTATTGATATTGGTATACCGGAAGATTATGCTCGTGCACAAGCGGAAATGAAGCTGTTTATATGCGAAAATGACTAGAGGCTAAACATGCAATCACTGTGTTTACCCAAACTATCAATCATCATGCCAGTTTTAAATGGTGTGAAAACATTTGAGAAAGCATTACGGAGTGTGCTTGATCAACATTATGATAATCTTGAATTGATTATCATTGATGCGGGTTCAACAGATGGTACAATTGATTTGATTAAACGTTATGAATCTTATTTTACCTATTGGCACAGTCGCCCCGATGGCGGTCCTATTGTGGGTGCCAATCAGGGTATTAAACGAGCGACAGGCGATTTGATTGCGCTTTTAATGGCAGATGATTGGTATGAACCTGCCACATTGAAAAAAATTGGTTATGCATCACTTCAATATAAAGATGCTGATATTATTTCATGTGGTGGCCGCATTGTTGAATATGATGCAACAAATAATTGCTATCGGCCTAAATGGGTTTATGCGACAGCAAAAAAAATGGAGCTCACTTTTAAAAATATTTGTTTTGATGTGGTTTCTGCTATTTGTTGCCGCTTTATTCGTCAATCGTTATTTCAACGCATAGGGCCTTTTATTGCCTTAGACTCACGAGGCAAACCACTGTTAAGTAATGATAAGGAATTTTTATTGCGTGCGATGATTTATCAAGTAAAAAATGTGTATGTCAACCATGTGGGTCATAATTATTTAGCTCATCCTGGTTCTTCTACATTTGGTAATCAGAAGATAAATATCTTAAAATTATGTTATGAACATATGGAAATTATCGAATCTCATTTAGAAACATATCAACATATTTTATCCACCAAACAAAAATTTGGTTTGATTTATTGGTATCATGATCAATCCACCCGGTTAATACTATATAAATTATTAGATCTTAATTTTCGAATGGCTTTTTTAACTACGAAGAAAAGTCTAAAAAAATATAATATTTTTTGGGTGTTTGGCTTTGTTGAAACAACCTGCCGGATTATTTTAAAACGTGTGTTTCGCTTGCTTAAAGGAAGTATGACGAGAGGGAAAAATGAAAAAACATACATCTTATCGGATAAGCTTTGAATTTTATCCACCAAAAACCTCAGATGGTATGCATGCATTAATAAGTGCTGCAGAAGAACTTGCTTTCGTTTGCCCTGCATTTTTTTCTGTCACATTTGGTGCGGGAGGATCCACTCGAGAAGGCACGTTGGAAATGGTTAAAACGTTACAAAAGCGCACCAGCATTTCTATCGCACCACATTTATCTTGTATTGGGTCAGATCGTACCGAATTACTTACTATTTTGCAGCAATACCAATCGCTTGGTGTAAAACGAATAGTTGCTTTGCGAGGTGATTTACCCTCTGGCATGGTATCAGGTGGCGAATATAAATTTGCTTATGATTTAGTTAAATTAATTCGCGAAACGATGGGCAATCATTTTCATATTGAAGTAGCGGCTTATCCTGAATGTCATCCTCAAGCAAAAACGGCTTTGCACGATCTGTTTAATCTTAAAAAGAAATATGAAGCAGGTGCTGATAGTGCTATTACCCAATATTTTTTTAATCCAGATGCTTATTTTTATTTTTTAGATGAATGTAGCAGGCAAGGTATTACCATGCCTATTATTCCAGGTATCATGCCTATTCTTCAATTTGGTAAATTAATGCGTTTTTCTGAAATATGTGGTGCGGAAGTACCGCGTTGGTTATGCAAACGTCTTGAAGCGTATGGTGATGATGCTGAATCCATACGTGCATTTGGTTTGGATGTGCTTTCACATCTTTGTGAGAAGCTTTTATTAGGGGGTGCGCCGGGATTTCATTTTTACACACTGAACTACGCGGAGCTTAGTTTAGCAATTTTAACACGCTTGAATTTATTTACGTTTCCGCAAGCAGAAGCCAGTGGTTCCCACTGAAGCTATCAGTGCGAGTTTTTATTTGATTTCCGTTTATAAAACATTATACTTCAGTATGAAATAATTAGGTTTGCTTGCAACAATGGAAATCTGTCATCACATTGGCTAAACAGTAAGGTACATATATGGCAATAGCACATAATTTAGGATTACCGCGTATTGGATTACATCGAGAGCTAAAATTTGCGATGGAAGGATATTGGCAGGGTAAAATAAATCAAAATGAATTGGATAAGGTAGGGCAAGCCATTCGCGCTGATAATTGGGCACGACAAATCAAAGCAGGCCATGATTTTTTATCCGTTGGTGATTTTTCTTGGTATGATCATGTGCTCGATACCTCTATTTTGTTAGGTGTAGTGCCAGAACGTTTTGTTCAATCACGCGATGAAGCAATCGATATAAACACTTATTATCGTATGGCACGTGGCCGTGCTCCTACTGGGGAAGATGTTTTTGCTTGTGAGATGACCAAATTGTTTAATACAAATTATCATTATATTGTTCCCGAGTTTAGTGAGGATCAGGATTTTAAAATTTGTAGCAATAAATTATTTGCAGAAATTATTGAAGCCAAACAATTAGGTAAAAAAATCAAGCCTATTTTGTTGGGGCCACTCAGTTATTTATGGTTAGGGAAGACAAAAAATGCCAATTTTGATAAATTGACACTCCTTGGAAAATTGCAAAAAACCTATCTACAGATTCTTACCATGCTTCGTCAACATCATATTGAATGGGTGCAAATTGATGAGCCTATTTTGGTGTTAGATTTACCCCCATCGTGGCAACTGGCATTTCAAACAACCTATCAACAATTACAAGTTAGCCAATTGAACATACTATTGACAACCTATTTTGGTGGTCTTGAAAATAATGCCGAATTGGCTTGCCAATTGCAAACAGCCGGATTACATATTGATGTTACGCACGATTCTACTCCACTTGCAACGATACTTCAGCTGATACCAGAGGATAAAATTTTATCAGTTGGTATAATCGATGGCCGTAACATTTGGCGTGCTGATTTCCGAAAAATACTAGATATTTTAAAACCAGTGCATGAACAATTGGGTAAGCGATTGTGGGTGGGCAGTTCGTGTTCATTGCTACATTGTCCTGTTGATTTAGATCATGAAACAAAATTAGATACAGAAATTAAAAGTTGGTTAGCTTTTTCAACGCAGAAATTACATGAGATTGCTTTGCTTACTCAGGCATTAAATAATGGTGAATCAACTATTGCAGATGTATTAGCTGCAAGTGATGCTGTTGTTCAATCCAGAATGCAATCGCGACGTATTCATAATCCAACGGTAAAAAAACGCTGCCATCATCTTACTGCTGATATGACGAATCGCCAACATGCTTATTCAGATCGGTTGAAGGCACAACAATCATTAAATTTACCACTTTTCCCAACGACAACCATAGGATCTTTTCCGCAGACATCAGAGATTCGCCTGCAACGGCAACATTACAAAGTAGGGAAATTAGGTGTGCATGATTATCGTCAACACATGTGCACTCATATTGCACATGCTATTCATAAACAATTGGAGTTAGGCTTGGATGTATTAGTGCATGGCGAAGCCGAACGCAATGATATGGTCGAATACTTTGGTGAATTACTAGCAGGCTTTGCTTTCACTGAGAATGGCTGGGTACAAAGTTACGGTTCACGCTGTGTTAAACCCCCTATTATTTTTGGAGATGTTAGCCGACTATTACCGATGACAGTTGAATGGATTACGTATGCCCAATCGCTAACCAATAAACCTGTAAAAGGCATGTTAACAGGGCCTATCACTATTTTATGTTGGTCGTTTGTGCGCGATGATCAACCGCGTTTTGAGACAGCTAATCAAATTGCTTTAGCTTTACGTGATGAGGTAGATGATTTAGTAAAAGCAGGTATTCGAATTATTCAAATTGATGAGCCTGCTATTCGAGAGGGTTTACCATTACGGCAAAAATATTGGCATGATTATTTGCAACAAGCGGTCTATTGTTTTCGCTTAGCATCTTCTGGTGTGCCGGATCATATCCAAATTCATACGCATATGTGTTATTCAGAATTTAATGACATCATTGAGGCGATTGCCGAATTGGATGCAGATGTTATTACCATAGAAACCTCGCGATCCGATATGGAATTGTTGAATGCATTTGAAAAATTTAATTATCCGAATGATATTGGACCAGGGGTATATGATATTCACTCACCACGTATTCCAAGCATAGATGAAATGACCAATTTAATCGAAAAAGCCGCTCAATTTATTCCCATACAACGACTATGGATTAATCCAGATTGTGGTTTGAAAACACGAGCGTGGCCTGAAACGGAATTAGCGTTACAAAATATGGTTAAAGCGGCGGAGATTTTAAGGGAGAAATATAGTTCTTCAATAGTATGAAAATTATCTTCATTATTGTTGCCATTATTATCCTCCTCTCTTTATGGGGATTTTACTTTGCTATCCGCCCTTTTCGAATCATTAGTTCGATTACGCCGAAAAATTTTGGTATTCCTTATGAACAAGTTTCTTTTCGTACGAAAGACAATATTGTATTGCGCGGATGGTTTATACCTAGTAAAAAGCCTCATGCGAAAACAATTATTTTATTGCACGGGTATCCGGCTGATAAAGGTGATATTTTATCTTCTCAATTATTTTTACAGGATACGTATAATTTATTTTTGTTTGATTTCCGTTATTTTGGGGAAAGTGAGGGACATTATTCAACCATTGGTAAATATGAAGTATTCGATTTATTAGCCGCTATTCAATATTTGCAGAGTAGAAAAATCGATAAAGTGGGAGTGTGGGGATTTTCTTTAGGAGGAGCAGTTGCTTTGATGACAGCGCCTTTTGCACCCGAGATCAAGGCGATTATTGCCAAATCCAGTTACGCAAGGTTAGATTGGATGGCTTATAGCTATTACCCCATTCCGTTATTACGTTATGTATTAGGCACACTCATGCGATTGTGGGGAGGTATATTTTTTCAATTTGATATTAAAAATATTTCGCCTGCATTAGCAGCTGAAAAATTAACGATTCCTATTTTATTGATTTATTCCAAACAAGATCGTGTGGTTCCCATTCACCATGGTTTATTATTACAACAAGCCTTACAACACAATCCTCATTTCAAAATGATGATCATGGAACAAGGGCAACATGGGCAATTTATTCAAGATGAAGAAAAAATTGTTAGAGAATTTTTTAATCGGTATTTGTAAAAGACAAAAAAATTGTTCTCTTGCATTCCATTCTCTTTTTCTATAGATTTTCATGAATGAAAATTTGGATTGAGGATCCTATGCATACTCCAGAATTAGTTGCAAGATTATATAAAAAAATGTCTTTGATTCGCAGATTCGAATTGCGATTAGCTGACATTTATCATACGGATGCTATTAAAAGCCCTGTGCATTTATCTGTTGGGCAAGAATCCGTTGCGGTGGGGGTGTGTGACCCACTAGAAAAAACAGATATTATTTCAAATACGTATCGTTGTCATGCCACTTACCTTGCTAAAGGTGGGGATTTACATGCCATGATGGCAGAATTATATGGTAAACAAACTGGTTGTGCGGGTGGTAAAGCAGGGTCTATGCATCTTGTAGATATAAAAAATGGTGTGCTAGGCGCCTCAGCAGTAGTTGGCACCACTATTCCTATTGCGGCAGGTTATGCGCTTGCTATGCAAAGGGAAGCAAAAATAACAGGCTATCAACGTGTGGTTGTTTCTATGTTTGGCGATGGTGGTACAGAAGAAGGTTGTTTTTATGAGACGATCAATTTTGCTGCATTACATAAACTTCCTATTATTTTTGTTTGTGAGAATAATCGATTGGCTATTCATACACCTATTGAAAAACGCTGGGCGACAGAAAAGTTATGTGAACGAATAGCAACGTATGATATGAAGACACATAAAATTGATGACGGCGATGTATTTAAAATACGTGATACGATTGTGCGAGTAATCAATCATATTCGAAAAGAAGGAGGGGGGCCTGTTTTTCTTGAGTGCGCAACTTACCGCGCGCTAGAACACGTTGGTCCGCGAGACGATCATGGTGATTCTTATCGTGATCAAGATGACTATCAACGATGGCAAGAACAGGATCAAATTATACGATTAGGGAAAATGTTAGATGATAGTACACGCCGTATGATTGATGATGAAGTGACTGCTGACATTCAAGCTGCAGAAGCATTTGCTGCAAATAGTCCCTATCCGGAAGAAGAGGAGTTATATACGCATGTATACGCAAGCGAAACGACAAAGAAATAGCATTGAACCACCAGCTGGTGTGAGATTAATTCGTTATGTGGATGCTTTGCGTGAAGCGTTTGAACAAGAAATGGAACGTGATTCTAAAGTATTTTTGTTTGGCTTAGATGTGGATGATCACAAAGGTATTCAAGGATCAACTGTAGGGTTGCAAGAGAAATTTGGCAAAGAACGAGTATTTTGTACACCATTATCAGAAGATGCTATGACAGGCGTTGCAATTGGTGCTGCTATGGCAGGGTACCGTCCTATTCATGTACATATTCGCATGGATTTTATGCTGCTTTGTATGAATCAATTGGTGAATATGGGAGCTAAATCTCATTATATGTATAATGGCCAAGTGAATGTACCCATGGTTATTCGCGCAATGATCGGACGTTCATGGGGACAAGGTGGGCAACATTCGCAAGCCTTGCACGCTTTGTTTATGCATATTCCTGGATTAAAAGTGGTTGCGCCATCTAATGCAAATGATGCAAAAGGATGTATGATTGCAGCTATTCGGGATAATAACCCTGTTATTTTTATCGAACATCGCTTGTTATACGCAATAGATGGTTATGTTCCTTATCAATCTTATGATGTTCCATTAGGGAAGGCACGTGTATTACAAGAAGGAGAAGATATTACCATTGTTGCCGTATCACATATGGTGATGGAAGCATTACGTGCGCGCAAACATTTAGAAACCGTAGGAATACAAGCTGAAATCATTGATCCTATTTCTTTATGGCCACTCGATATTCATACGATTAGTCAATCCGTTCAAAAAACAGGTCGTTTATTGGTAGTGGATAATGCTTGGTTAACCTGTGGGGCAAGTAGTGAGATTATTACCCAAGTGTATGAACAATGTAGCGCCAATTACCATACTATTCCGCAGATGGCACGTCTTGGTTTTGCTTTTACTACTTGCCCGACAACGAAACCGTTAGAAAATGTATTTTATCCCAATAGTCGCACGATTGCCGCGAAAGCATACCAGATGATTAAAGGACAAGATCATCATTGGGAGGCACCTATGCATGCACAAACAGAAATTGATGCATTCAAAGGACCGTTTTAATTAAAATTGCAGGGTTGTCCCGTTAAAAGTCTTTTCCATTTTTACCTATTTAATTTGGACCATTTCCCTTTTTGCATATCGTCCAGCTCTAAATTCTTCTCCTGATCTAATATAAGTGCAGAGCAGAACATATCGCCATTCATCTGTGCTGTTTGTATGAGAGCCATGGACCAAATGGCCATGGATAAATAATACCGAACCTTTTTTAATGCCGATAGCATGTCGCACATATTTTTCTGGGACAATTGTTTCCTCATTATTTGCATTAGGATCTTGTAATTGATCGACACCAATATTTAATTTTTTTGTTGGTAACGCACCTGTCTCATGACTCATGGGATAAATAATTAATCCCCCTTTTTCCGCATAGGTATCAGTTAATGCAATCCAAGCGGATACAAATACACCATAATTTGCTTCAACATAAAAATTATCCTGATGTAAAGAAAATCCTCTGGTGCCTGGTTTACAATAAAAAAATTCACTTTGCAATCCTACTGCTTCACCACTTATGAGTGTTGAAATGGTTTTTACGATAAAAGGGGCCTTCATTGCTGTTAAAAAAACAGTATGTTGCTTATGTGGCATCATATTAGGTCGAAAAATGTGATTTTTCGCATCTTCTAATGTGTGAGCTGCTTGAATGAGCGTATCACATTCTTCTTGAGAGAAAACATTTGGTTCAATATGGTAGCCGAGTTGAAGGTAATCCGCTAATGCTTGTTTGGAGTTATCGACAAATGAATGTCGCGAGCAATCAAATGATCGAATAGTGTGAGGCATTTTCATTTTTCCTAATTTTTTTTACATACCTTTTAAAATTGAAATGATATGAATATCAGTATAAGATAATTGCACTTTCAGATCAGCGCAACAGGATACGAAATAAAAATGGCCAATCACCATCCCGAATTGTCAATCGTTGTTCCAGTTTATAAAGAAGCATCCAACATTAAACCTTTTCTTATACGAATAGAACAGGTATTAAACAATTTATGTTCGAATTATGAAATTTTATTTTGTTTGGATCCTTCTTCGGATGCAACAGAGCAAGTGATTCGTCAAGAAATTGATCGCAATCCGTCCATTAAATTGGTGGTGTTTTCCAGACGATTTGGTCAACCAGCGGCCACTATGGCAGGTATTTTATTATGCAAGGGCAAAAACTGTGTTGTCATTGATGTGGATTTGCAAGATCCTCCAGAATTAATCCCTCAACTTTATAC
>MGXW01000032.1 GCA_001801495.1 Gammaproteobacteria bacterium RIFCSPHIGHO2_12_FULL_37_34 | reverse complement strand
AAAGTAAATTCTCGCATATTAAGGTAGAAGCTGAAACTATACATCAACAATTCATTGCAGACTCCATGATTATGACCGAAACATTATCAAGTTTATTAAAAGAATTATCTAATTCGCTTAAAAAGCCTTTCAAGGCAGAAGATAAAAACCCTGATTCTGGAAACGTTGTATCGATGATTAATCGAATGTAATAAAAATCTTTTGCTTTAACTTTTCTACTAAACTTACTTGCAAAAAATGGCATTTGACATGCGTCACGTTATGCGTTATACTTTCTTATGATACGGAATTTCAAACATAAAGGTCTAGAATTGTTCTTCTTGGATGGAAGCACTGCTAAAATTAATCGAAATCATGCTAATAAGTTACGATTAATCCTGGCCAAGCTTCATACAAGTGTTTCGGTTGGTGATATGAATTTTCCTGGTTCCAACCTACACCCATTAAAGGGTAGGAAAAGAGGGTATTGGGCGCTCAGCATAAGCGGGAATTGGAGAATACTATTTCGGTTTGATAATGAAAATGCCTATGACGTTGACTATTTAGACTATCATTAATTTGGAATTATTTTACGAGGTATTTAACATGCATATGTACAATCCACCACACCCGGGTGAAATATTAAAAGAGCTTTACATCGATCCGCTCAATTTGACAATTGTCGAAATTGCGAAAGGGATCGGGGTATCACGTAAATCTTTGTCAGAACTAGTCAATGGTAAATTTGGTGTAAGCCCTGGCATGGCTATTCGATTGGCAAAAGCGTTTGCTACAACACCAGAAAGCTGGCTCAACTTACAACAACAATATGATCTTTGGAAAGAAGAAAAAAAGCATAAACGTCCAAAAATAAAAGTATTTGTACGTCACCGCAAAGCGGCATAAGAGTACAGAGCATGAGCGCTCGTATTTGTCGTACGAAAAAGCCTGCCACAGAGAGGCAATAAACGGATTCATTATTCTCCTTGATTTAGGTTAAGCTTTCTAATGCTAGTTGTAATTCTGGTAATATCTTAAAAAGATCCCCTACTAAAATATAATCTGCCACTTGGAAAATAGGCGCATCGGGATCATTATTAATCGCTACAATAACTTTGCTATCTTTCATACCAGCAACATGTTGAATGGCACCTGAAATACCAACGGCAATATATAAATCAGGAGCAACTATTTTTCCCGTTTGCCCTACTTGATAATCATTCGGCGCAAAACCCGCATCAACAGCTGCACGAGAAGCACCAATCGCTGCATGTAAATAATCGGCAATATCTTCAAGCAGTTTAAAATTTTCAGCACTTTTTAAACCGCGCCCACCTGAAATAACAACACGTGCAGCAGTTAATTCAGGACGCGTAGATGGCGTCAGCACATGACTTTCAAATTGAGATAAGTCATTCGGAATAATGTCGGTTAGATGCTGAATACTAACCGAATGATGATCGACTTCTGTAGCAGGAAATGCAGTAGTACGAATGGTCATAACTTTAATCTTATCCAAAGACTGCACCGTTGCTAATACATTACCCGCATACATTGGCCTTACAAAGGTATCTGCAGAAATAATTTGCACAACATCACTAATCATTGCTACATCTAATAATGCCGCTACGCGCGGTAAGATATTTTTGCCAAATGTCGTTGCGCCAGCAATAATGTAATCATAATTTTTCCCTTGATGAGCAATAAGCGCTGCGCAATTCTCTGCTAATTGATGCGTATAGACTTCATGATCAGCAACTAACATTCGATTTATTTTAGAGAGATGATGTGCTTTTTCAGAAAGCACCTGACAATGCGATCCTATAATAAATAAATCAATAGATGAACCTAATTGTTGCGCCGCAGTAACCGTATGCAAAGTGGCCGATTTAATAAGTTGTTGGTCGTGTTCTGCTATAATTAATATGTTCATGAGAGTACTCGCGCTTCATCTTTTAATCGCTTGACCAAATCTGCTGCATTTTCCACTCGAACACCTGCGCGTTTTTTTTCAGGTAAAACAACTCGCAAGATTTTAATGCGTGGTGTGATATCAATGTTTAATGTGTCTGCCGGAATAATAGTGATGAGCTTGCGTTTAGCTTGCACAATATTGGGTAAAGAAATATAACGTGGCTCATTTAAACGTAAATCGGTGGTAACTACTACTGGCAGTTTAAGAAAAAGTGTCTCTAATCCACCATCAATTTCTCGTGTCACACTCACACCATGATCATGAAAATAAAGCTGTGAAGCAAATGTTCCTTGTGGCCAATGAAGCAAACCAGCTAACATTTGACCCACTTGATTGTGATCAGTATCAATTGCTTGTTTGCCTAAAATGATGAGTTGTGGGGATTCTTGCTGCGTTATTTTGTGAAGAACTTTTGCAGCAGCTAAGGGTTGAACATCCTTGTCTATTTTAATTAAAATAGCACGATCCGCACCCATGGCTAAGGCCGTGCGTAATGTTTCTTGAGAAGCATCAGAGCCGATAGAAACAACTACAATTTCATTAGCTAATTTTTTTTCTTTGATGCGTATTGCTTCTTCAACCGCAATTTCATCAAAGGGGTTCATAGACATGTTGACATGTGCTGTCTCCACACCAGAACCATCTGATTTAATACGAACAGATGCTTTGTAATCCATCACACGCTTTACAGCAACAAGAATCTTCATCACACACTCCTCATAGAGCTCAAGTTCAAAATATTATATGATATCGTAACATTAAAAAAGAGTGATTCATCCGATGACCGTTAAAGGATAAGCTATGGAAATAAAAAATTGTGCAGCAATTGTAACGGGTGGTGCCTCCGGTATGGGTGCAGCAACTGCAACATTATTGAGTTCACATGGCGTAAAAGTTGCTTTGCTCGATACAAATAAAGAAGCAGCAGAAAAATGTGCTCGTACTATTTGCGGACAAGCTATTTATTGTGATGTAACAGATGCTAACCAAGTTGAAGACGCTATAAAAGAGGCAGAAAAATATCACGGCACAGCACGTATTTGTATCAATTGTGCTGGCATTGTTCATAGCCGACGTATGGTGAATCAACAAGGTCCTATGCCTTTAGATGAATTTCGAAAAGTCATCGAAATTAATTTAATTGGAACATTTAATGTGATGCGCATAGCAAGCGCTTGCATGATCCCCCTATCTACCATCGGCACTTCAGAAGAACGAGGCATCATCATCAATACCGCTTCAATCGCTGCTTTTGAAGGGCAAATTGGCCAAACTGCCTATAGTGCCTCTAAAGGAGGCATTGCTGCACTTACTTTACCCGCCGCACGCGAATTAGCACCATTTGGTATTCGAGTCATGACAATTGCACCAGGACTCGTAGATACACCTATGTTTGCCAAAATTCCTCCTGCAGCTAGAGCATCACTTGCTGCTCATGTTCCTTTCCCTAAACGACTTGCTTATCCAGAAGAATATGCCATGCTGGTTTTGCACATCATCGAAAACCCCATGCTAAATGGTGAAATAATACGCTTAGATGGTGCTTTACGAATGCAGGCAAAATGAGGTATTTTAACGTCCTACATGAGCTAACGTGAGGACCACACTTATGTTTAAACGCGTTCTCTTATTTCTTGCGACCAATATCTTAGTTATTGCTACACTTTCTATTGTTACCAATGTTTTAGGCTTACATTCTTATCTCACAGCTTATGGCATTAATTATACGCAGCTGGCTATTTTTTGCGCTATATGGGGGACGGGCGGCGCTTTTATATCCCTTTTTATCTCTAAATTTATCGCTAAAATGGCAATGGGTGTTGTAATCATTGACCCTAAACATACTAATCAACAAGAACAATATCTACTCGATATTGTTTATCAATTATCCAGAAAAGCTGGATTAAAAAAAATGCCAGAAGTAGGCATTTATCATTCACCAGAGCTAAATGCTTTTGCAACTGGTCCATCCAAAAATAATTCGCTGGTTGCTGTTTCATCCGGATTACTTTCTAGCATGGGTAGAGATGAAGTAGAAGGTGTATTAGGACACGAAATATCTCATGTAGCAAATGGTGATATGGTAACCATGACGCTGGTACAGGGCATCGTCAATGCATTTGCCTTGTTCTTATCTCGCATTGTTGCTTATGCAATTTCTATTGCTATGGCACGTGGCGATGAAAAAAGCGGTGACATTTCTTATCTTACTTATGGATTATTAACGCTTGTGTTTGATATTCTCTTTACTTTATTAGGTTCAATATTAGTTGCCGCTTATTCTCGTTGGCGTGAATATCGCGCTGACCGTGGAGGCGCAAAATTAGCTGGACGTATTAAAATGATTGATGCATTAAAGCGATTGCAACGAGGCGCCGATATAGAAGATGACAGAGCGCCATCACTCGCTGCTTTTAAAATTGCTCGGCATGCCAGTTGGTTTGAGTTGTTCTCAACTCATCCGCCATTAGAAAAACGCATTGAGCGCTTAACAAAAATGGTATTGTGAACTAATGCCTTTGATTAAAAAAACAAAGCAGTTATTGTTTGGCCACCCTTTAAATCCATTTAATCCTGCTATTTTAAAGCATGTCTCTTTAGTTGCCTTTCTTGCCTGGGTTGGACTAGGCGCAGACGGGCTATCATCTTCACTCTATGGCCCAGAGGAAGCTTATATTGCTCTTGGTAAACATACTGATTTTGCTTTATATATTGCTATTGCAACTGCCATTACTGTTTTCGTTATTTCACTAGGCTATAACCAAGTGATTGAACTCTTCCCGAGTGGTGGCGGCGGTTATAAAGTAGCATCCCAATTATTAGGTTCCCACTTGGGCCTCATCTCTGGCGCTGCTTTAATCGTTGATTATGTATTAACGATTGCTGTTTCTGCTGCAAGCGGCATGGATGCTATTTTTAGTATGTTGCCAGTGCAACTATTGCATTACAAATTATTTGCAGAAGTCGCTGTTATTTTTTTGTTATTGCTACTCAATATGCGTGGCATGCGTGAATCAATTAAATTCCTGCTACCCATTTTTTTAGGGTTTTTTATTATTCATGTCATCTTAATTGTGTATGGCATCATTGCACATCATCAGGGGCTCACTTTAATTATTCCGAAAACAATTGAAGACACCCAAAAAACAATTGCGGCAATGGGTTTAACATCCGTGCTTGCACTTATCTTGCATGCCTATTCATTAGGAAGTGGTACATATACTGGTCTGGAAGCTGTTTCAAATAATGTCAATCGTTTGCGTGAGCCTCGTGTTGCTACTGGCAAATGGACAATGTTTTATATGGCTGTTTCTCTTAGCTTAACTGCGGCAGGCATGATATTGCTTTTTCTCCTGTGGGAACCCAAACAAGAAATGGGCCAAACCTTAAATGCAATTGTGTTTCATGCCATATTAGGTCATTCAAACTTTGCTCAGGTGATGTTATTTATTACTTTATTATTAGAAGCAGGCATACTATTCGTTGCTTCCAATACAGGATTTCTCGCAGGACCAAGTGTATTAGCCAACATGGCCATTGATGGTTGGATGCCAAACCGATTTCGTCATTTATCAACGCGATTAGTCATTCAAAATGGTTTGATTTTATTTGGCATTTCTGCCATTGCTATTCTAATTTGGTGTCATGGAAAAGTATCACTGTTAGTTGTTTTATATAGTATCAATGTATTTATCACGTTTTCACTTTCCTTATTTGGCCTATGTGTTTATTGGATAACACACCGAAAAAAAACATCGCTGCATTGGTTATGGCGACTCCTATTTTCCTTTTTAGCGTTTATTATTACGAGTGCCATTCTTTGTATTACACTCATTACTAAATTTGAATCAGGTGGCTGGTTAACTATTGTAATTACTTGTACAGTTATTTTTATATGTTTATTAATCAAACGACATTATTACATTTTCAATAAAAAATTAGCTCAACTTGATATCCAACTGAAACAACCTATTGTCCATCCACCTACTCCCATTGCAATTGATACGCAACAAGCGACAGCAGTCATATTTGTTGGTAAGAGTTTAGGTGTGGCCATGCACACCTTGCTTAATGTTATTCGTATGTTTCCACGATATTTTAAAAATTTTGTATTTATTAGTGCTGGCATAGTCGATGTTGAAAGTTTTGCTGGCCAAAGCGAATTAGAAAAAATGCGCGAACACGTTGATGAAAATCTTAAGTATTTCATTGAATTTTGCAATCAGTATGGAATTGCGGCCGAAGCATTTGCAAGTTTTGGAATTGATACGGTTGAAGAACTCACTAAGCTCACAGAAATGGCCAATAAAAAATATTCAAATTGCATTTTCTTTTCAAGTAAGCTCATTTTTGAACATGATAATTGGATTACACGATTTCTTCATAACGAAACACCTCTTACTCTACAACGCAATCTTCATTTACAAGGTAAAGAGTTAGTCATTTTACCAATGAAGATATAGTGTGGTCGCGAAAGGAGGGCTCCTACCGCGCGCAGGTACGAGCATGGGATGCATGATTACATTGAGACATGTAGTAGTAATTTGGCTTTACATGGTATATACTTACAAGTAAGACGTGTAAGACAAATAAGCAGGGGGGTATAATGAACTCGCTTACCATTAGATTACCAGATGAAATAGACAAAAGACTGAATCAATTGTCTAAAAGGACGCACCGAACTAAGACTTTCTATGTACGGGAGGCTATTCTTAGTTATCTTGAGGACTTAGAAGATACCTATGATGCGCTTAAGGCACTCAAAGAACCAGGCCAAAACTATTCTATAGCTGAGGTGGTTAGAGATTTAAACCTTACCGAAGAGGAGTTAAAAGACATTGGCATGGGAGATTGAGTTTAAACCAAGCGCGCGCAAAGCTTTTGATAAATTAGATCGATCTATTCAAAGAAAAATTCTTAAATTCTTAAACAAAAAAATTGCTCCACTAGAAAATCCTCGCGTTTTTGGCAAGCCTTTATCGTATGATAAGTACGGCCTATGGCGTTACCGCATAGAAGATCACCGCGTTATCTGTCAAATTGATGATGACACAATTAAAATAGTGGTTGTAAAAGTCGGTCACCGCAAAAAGGTGTACGAAGAATGAGGTGGGACAGCGCGTTTTTTGTATGATGCGGCAATCCAGGGCATTTACAGCATATTTCTGGATTGCTGCATCGTTAACGCTGCTCGCGTTTTTCGAAATAGCCCTACAGAAGTAATCTTTGCATATAACGTATTGGCAAGTTCCTCAAAGTTCTGCTTGTTATGCGCATGCCCTAAAGAACGATAAATGCTACGAAACTGATTATCTGACTCTTCAAGTTCCCCTAACCAAGAATAAAGCTGTAAAGTTGCATCACGTTTCAAATCATGATCTATTTCAGAATGTACGAGCCCTTCTAAAGTTTTCTTACATAACACTATTTCATCTTGCTGTTTAATATTAGATGCTGTATGACTTTGAACACCTGAAAGAATAGATGGAATATCCACTCCTTCGAGTTGAATAAGAATGGCATCTTCAGAGAGGAATCGATTGCGATAGGTGATAGCTTTCGGAATTGCAATAGTAACCGCACTTATAAAAGGCTGTAACTGATTATAAAGTGCATCCCATGTTATGTTCCGAAAACGATGGCGAAGTGCATTGCGTAATGCATAACAATCTGAATCTCGACTAAAAATGCGAAAGATCTGAAAAATATGCAACGAAAATGCAGCATAGTGAATACCATCATTTGAAGATACATCCGGTGCTTGAATAGATCGAAATCGTTCCATATGATATCTCAAATTTATAAATTGATTCGCATTTAATCTGAATTGACTGATGCCAGCTTTCATATGATTGGTCGATGGCGTTGTTATCGTATGTGTTTTTCTTTCGGATGCGCGTTTCAATTCAGATACAAGCATCAATGCTTGGCAATTTTCATCCTGAGAATGACTGCTTAATAATTCGTCTAAAAATTGTTTCTTAATGGGATCTGTAAATTCAGGAAACAAATATTCATGGAGTCGCTGATTAAAAAAAGTCAACATTACTTTATCTGTTTTGTTATCATAAAAAATCCTCATTACATCCTTTCCAACAACATTAGCCATTTTTTCAAAAAACACAATAGAATCTGTTGTTCCAATTTGTTTCGCACCGGAATAAGTGTAACTCAACTCCCATTTGGTTCGTTTCTTGCGCTGCATGTTTTTTACATCTAAAAAACCCAAAGAAGTATCGGGTGGCGCTATGGCTTGCAAAAATGTCTTGATTCGATTAAAAACATCTATTTTTGTATCCATCACATGCTCTAGAGAGAGGCGATCATCTAATGCATCCTGAATAATACTTTCCTCATCACATTCTATTTTATTTTCATCATCTTCTATTTCCTGTTTGTCTTCTTTCCTTTTACCAACACACTCTAATTTATTCTGTATAGCATTTGAAATATCGGCGTATAATTGATTACGTAACTCTGGTAATAAATGCGCTACTTTCGGAGTAACACTCATTTGATTCGCTTCTTTATCAAAAGAAATAACCGCTATTTCTTTTGGAAAACGAGATACTATTTCTTTTTCAATAAAGTCATCTTCTATGTGGTAGATTTCTTGCTCCTTCCGCTTAGCACTATAAGCTTGTAATGTAAAGATATGATTTGCCGGTAAGACACAGATAAAACAATTTTTTTCTTCATTCCAATCAATGCTCATTTCTTGCGTGCGACAAAATGCATTGCGAATAAGCGATATCCAATCTTTTTGTTGTATTTCTGTTAAAGAAATTAGTGTGGGTAATGATGGTGATGGTAAGGTGGGTTGAGTTGAAGAAGAAACGTTTGAAATTTCAATTGTTTTTTTTACGTTTACTTTAGACAATATGTCGCTGAGCAATTTATTATTATTTAATAAATCATTTAATATAGTTTGTTTCCCTTGAAGCCTGCATTCTGATTGACCAGATTCATTTTTTGAAATGAATGTCAATTTTATAAAATTAAAATTTTTAAAATTCTTTTTATATAATCCGATCACCTGATACAATTTCAATATTGTGTTTTTATCCCCAGAAAAAACTATTTCATCTTCTTTTTTACATGTTTTTTTAATGCCTAATTTCTCTAATGCATCTAATAGTATATCTTCCGGTGAAGGTTTGAGTTTGACTGGTTCCAGAGGCACTGGTACTTTAGAAGATTTTTTCTCTTCAACTTTTTTATTTTTTTGGACTGTTGGAGTTTTACTGTTAAATGTAACAATTTTATTAAGCATCTTTTCTGCTGCTTCTGCTTCTTTCCCTCTCCCTGCTATCATTTTATTTAAGGCTTCTTGAATAGTAACTGTATCACTATTACACCGTGCATTTAAGTTAATTTTTATATCATGAGCATGAAAATGTGTTAACAAATAATCCAAAATCCCGAATTGTTTATTGTAAATTAATCTTGCTATAAGAGTTGTTGTTGGATCTTGTGAAGGACTCGTCCATTTTTGCCTCTCTAAGATATGGAGATTATATAATGGTATTTTTGCATTAATGTCAATTTTAAGTTTAGTATAGAACTCTTTTTCTTCACAGGAACAAAGTTGTGCTGCCTTCATGCTCTGATTAGAGCAAAAACATGGTATTTTTCTATTATAATAGTCTCTAGCTAAAATATTTTTTAATATCTCCCATTCATTATGCATAATCAATAGTGTCAATAGCGTTCCAGTAAAATTTTCTGTCCATTCTTTATGAGGATTAACCATCGTTCCTAATTCAACACGTTGCACCGGTTTTGGATAGTGCGTAGGACAACTGACATATGTTAATTTGTTTTCTAACTCGTCATTTTGATAGGGATATTGTTCTATTCCCTTTTGTTCTGGAGGAATCAATGCTTTTACATCACGATTAAGTAGAAGATTAAATAGTTGATAAGGACTATTCTGATCATATCCATGATGACCTGTTATGGATGTAATTTCTGCTAATTGCTCCTGTGATAAAATTTCAGTATAACCTGTAATAGGTGCCATTTTTGTTAATAATTTCTCTGGTAAAGGCATAGCCAGTGTGGCTTGATCAAGTAATTGCAGCTTTTCTTTTTCCAATTCAATTTGGACATATGTTTTTTCTGATTTATTAATATAAAAAAGTCCGTTCTGAGCACGAACATAGGCTACATTGCTATGCATGCTATTTAGCAAAATATTCCATCCATTTGCATCAAATGAAGATGCGATGTTTATAAAGCAACATTCAAAACGAGTATCATAAAGATAAATAGTAAAAAACCGAGCCAATGTTAATCCTCTATTTAAACAATCTGGATGCTCTGGATACACACGTAAGCTAATAAACTGATCGGGGTATTCTATTAACAATTCTTTCAATATCTTAAATCGCGTCCTAATAATTTCTATATTGGGAGATAATCCAAGCGACTCTAGAAAAGTAATACGGTATTCAATACAATTTTTATTAGAAGGTGTAGCATTCAAATGAATCAGTGGGGATTTTTTATTTTTTTTGCGCAACTCATTTAATATCCTAAAATTCTCAAGCTGACTGTCAGCTCTTACCAATTGCCATCCTAGAGTTGTACCACACCATAGATTATTTTTATCTTCCGGGCACACATTAAAATCAATTATCTCATCATCTTTAAGAGAACCTAAAGCCAATTGCTTGCTTAATTGCTTTGATTCAATATCAGCTAAAAGCCAAGCAATATTTACTCCACAATAAAATCCTGATGTTATCTTGCGAGTAAGATTAATTTTGGTTGGATTGTCTAAAAAATCAAATCCAGAAAGAATCAGGTAATCATATGGTGTAAAGCCTAAACAATCGGATAGACCTGGCTCTTTTTCTGTAATCAGACACTCCCCTAAAGCAGCTTTAATATGCTCAATTAAAATTCCATCATCTTTTAAAGCATGATATCGTTCTTCTTTAAGCATCCAATTGAGCACCTGCTTGCGTTTATCCAAATCTTCAATAAAACAGGCGCAATATAATATATGTAGATAATAAGGAGGTTTTTTACCATGTACAACATGAGATAAGCGCGCACCTTTTTTAGAAATGAAATGATCTAAGGCATCAACTTGCCCTAAGATTGTCCTTATTTCGATTTCACGGAACCCTGTTTTTGGATCAACCTTGTTGACATCCCTTTCTCCTGTTTCGTGCAATGAGATAGAAATTTTTGGTTTCATATACAAGTCTCTGTTCTATTTGGTAAAAACCAATAGTTTAACAAAAATTAGGTTATGTTTGTACCATTTTTTATCGTATTGGTTCTTTTTGTATCAATTTGATTATTCTTCGGATTTCTGACGAATTTCAATTATAATTTTCAAACTCGATAAAATAACCACTAGAAAAGGAATGACGAGAGAAATGTAAATATTGAGCGAAATAATTTTAAATGCATATAATGCTAATTCCTGCAGAAAAAATGTGAGTAAACTAACTGCGACTAAATAAGAAATACATAATATCCAATAATACACTTCTGGTTTATTTTCTTTTAATGAGTGTGATAGATGTACTACGCTGCGAGATGCATACCAGTTGACTAACCAAATCACTGCTTTTTCTCGTAAATGTGTTTTTTCTAAATAATCCATTAAAGCATAATAACCATCCGTCTCTTGTAATGGACTTAGCTTATTAAACGCACCAATATACGTATACAAAGCAAATAGCCATAGTACACTTTGCAAATAAGGATGAGAAATAACTACTATTAAAAATGAAAATAATCCTGCAGTAAGCACATCTGCATACACACCCGCTAGACTAACAATCATTCGTGGTACACGAGCTGCCAACCACATATCGGAAGTATCTGTAAATGCTATCGGCCTTATTCCACTCCAACCAATACCCATACGGTGGACTTCATAACCAAAAGCTTTTACAGCAAATGCATGACCCAACTCATGCAATATGGTTCTCATGATACTAAATGGAATTAAAGTTAATAATAATAGTAATACATGCACATGTTCCGTATGTAAAAAAAACAAAACAGATTCTGTATGCATAATAAATAATACGAATCCAACTAAAATGAAAACAGATAAAATAATTTGTCCTAATGTCGTAAATAAATAATGAATACCATAGTTATAAATACCGCTTAACCACCAATTAGCATCACCAAATGTAAAACGCTTAGATAATAATTGACGACTAACAACTGCTATTTTTTTCCAGACAGGGAGTGATGTTAATTGTATTTTTTCTTCAGGATGATAATTAGCAACAAATCCAGCCATGATTAACTTTGATATCAATGCAACTACAATGTTTGGTGCAAACACTTGATGTTTCTGTACTAAAGCTAACGTAATATCTTGCAAGGTATGGTGACCATCTAATTGTTGCCAAATAAAATATCCTTCTGTTGAAAGCTTAAAATAATTGCTATGATCAGGATTTTTTAAAATTATTATTTTTTGCCCATCCACGGCAACACGATGATGAATAGTAACATGGGGATTTTGTAGGGGACGGCTACGATCGACTGTTAGTGTCATAAACATCGTTGCAATATCTTGTTCTGCTGCAAGCAATTCAGATAAACAATCATGGCGAATAATTAACAACTCACAATCTTTGACAACCTTTGCGGTTGCATTGCGCGGTGCGCGTGTAATAAGCGTTGCTTCGCCAAATAAAATGGGTGGATCTAACAATCCTAATAAACGTTCTTGATGATGAATATCTTCAACATAAATCGCTACTTGACCTGTACGAATTAAATAAGATTGATCACCTTTATCTCCTTGATGAAACAAAATTGTTCCAGCTGGAACATGCACTTCTTCTACTTGTTTTGCAAGCCATTGTAAACGTTCATGTGACAATTTAGAAAAAGGTAAAGATTGTTTAATCAACTGCATACGGAGCATTTGTAGAGAAGAAGCATATAAAGACGATTCTAATTGATGCTTCTTTAGAAAATCGTATAAATCTTTTATCGTTAAACGTAAAACCAACATCGCCGTCACAGCCGTTACTGTGGCAGTGCGTTTACCCGTTGTCGAATAAAAACCGGTATCACTTAATCCTATTGCTTCACCAACTGTTAAAGTAGCAATCGGTACGATACTGTGATCAGAAGTTTGCTGTGTAACTTCAGCTGTACCATTTACAATAATATAAATACTATCAATTAATTCATCTTCCTTAACGATAATAGTTTGTGTGTTGTAAGTAATTTCTTGCATGATGCTTGCAAATTCTTCACATTGCATGTGTGATAAGTTAGTAAAACAAGGAAAAACTTGAATCAATCGTATGCGTGTGATGAGATCGACAATAGGCTGTTTGATATCTTGCATACCATTATTATAACGCCAATATCTTAAGCCTGTTCAAAGTCTTTTAAGTAGATGATGCTATTTTTTACCTCTCCCCTTGTGGCTAACCTATGCACACATTTTGTGTCCTTCCGGCAACATCACCCTATCAATCAGCACCTTTTCTATTAATCAATCGTGTACTTTATAATGTTCGCTCACTAAAGATATCATGAATTGAGCGAATTACTTCATGATCGTACAGTAATAAATTTGAAGTCCAACCACTTAGCTGTATACTGTCAGTCTACTTAATACAGTCTAGTTAAATTTCACCAAATCGGAGCAGCGTATGTCATTGAATGAGCCTGGTGGAAACAATAAACAGGATGACCCTTGGAATAAAAAACACGATCAAGACTTTGATCAAGTCATCGCTAAATTCATTCACAAGCTGTGTAATGGTTTTGGCTTCAAAAAGAACAAAAACAATCCCAACGATCCCATTCTTCCATCTAGTCGTCGTTACGGTATTATTATCACTGCCGTTGTATTGATTGCTATTTGGGGATTATCAGGTTTTTACATTGTTAACCCAGCTGAGAAAGCGGTGGTATTAAGGTTGGGTAAATATGTTGATGTTTATCCGCCTGGACTACATTGGATCGCACGATTTATCGAAACGAAATATTTAGTAGATACCCAAAAGATTTATTCATTTTCACTAGATGGCGACTTTTTGACAAAATCGTCTGAACAAGGTGATTTACCTAAGCAATCAGTCGAAGTGACGCCTACGGATGCAAGCAGCGATATTAACGATCAATCGAAAAATCTAGTCAATGTCGAATTAAATGTACAGTATCGAGTGAGTGATCCACGCGCTTATTTGTTTAATGTGGTAAGTCCCAATGAAACGGTTCAACAAGTAGCCGCAGGATCATTATCTGCGGCCATTGGGCAAATGAAACTTGATGATGTGCTAACAACAGGAAGAGAGTTTTTAAGTTCAAAAGTTTTTGAAGCAACCAAGCAGATACTTTCTACCTACAATGCTGG
>MGXW01000031.1 GCA_001801495.1 Gammaproteobacteria bacterium RIFCSPHIGHO2_12_FULL_37_34 | reverse complement strand
GAACATAAAAACAGATTTTATACATAGAGTCTTAGCCTTTACTTTAATAAAAAATAAGTTTACATTAAAAAGTTATTAATAGAAAACAACGGAAATATTATTTGTTTTATAAGGAGCAGTTATGAAGGGAAGCAGAAGACAATTTATTTTGTCTGGATCGTTATTGCTAGGGTTATCATGTGCCTATGGACAGTTGAGTTATGCGGCTCAACCAGTTGATCTTAATCAACAGCCAGTTTCTTATTTACATACTTTTTTATCACCGACTTTATTAGCGAAAAATGCTGTTAACATTAAAGAAGTAAGTCGTTCAATCGATTTTAATCAAACGTTACATATTCGAATTCAGGAAACTTACGCGGGTTATCCCGTTTGGGGTAGTGATGCGATTGTGCATCTTCCAAAGGGAAAGATCAAAGCACCACTTTCAGGAGCATTAACTGCTGCCAGATCCCATGCTTCTATGGATGGTACATTTTATCAGAACATCCACCAAGATTTAGCTCATACCCCAGCTTTTGTTGCTAGTCAAGCGCAATCTAATCATGCATTACAACATGTCTTAAGTGAATATCAAAATAAAATTGGCAAACGTGTTGACGCAAGCGATCAACAAACAAATTTAATTGTATTTATTGATGCAAGTCATCAAGCACATTGGGCTTATAAAATAAGTTTTTATGTTCCAGCGGCAGAAGGGGAGATGCCAATTAAACCAATTTATATCATTGATGCTCTTACATTTAAAACTTATATTCAATGGAATGATATTCAAACGATTGAACCTACTGAAGAGGTTTCAGGCGGTGGTTTTGGTGGTAATTTGAAAATGGGCAAATTGATTTACGACGGATTAACAGGAGATTTACCGATATTAACTGTTAAACGAGATATTGAAATGGATGCTTGTTATTTACAAAATTCGGATGTGACTGTCAAACATTATCGTGGCCGTAAAGTAATTAATTATTCTTGTGGTGTACCGGATGAAGAACATAACAATGTTTATTGGGATGGGGATACAGATGCAGTGAATGGTGGTTTCTCGCCTAGTAACGATGCATTATTTGGTGGTGCTGTTATCAAAAATATGTACCAAACATGGTATGGCATACCGGTATTAGAAGATAGAAATGGTCATCCTATGATGTTAACGATGGTTGTTCATGATCCTATCGACAATGCTTATTGGGATGGACGCCAGATGACATTTGGTGATGGTGTAAAATATTTTTATCCACTGACTTCCTTAGGCGTTGCTGCTCATGAGATTAGCCATGGATTTACAGAACAACATTCAGGGTTGCAATATTATGGTCAGTCAGGAGGAATGAATGAAGCATTTTCAGATATTGCAGCGCAAGCAGCAGAGTATTACGCTTATCAGCATAACAGTTGGCAAATTGGTCCAGAAATTTTTAAAGCAGAAAATAAAGCATTACGTTATATGGATCAACCAAGCAAAGATTGTGAAGGCAAAACACCAGGTGCAGGATGCTCTATTGATCATGTGAGTCAATACCATGAATGGTTAGATGTGCATTATAGTAGTGGTGTTTTTAATCGCGCATTTTATTTATTGGGCACATCCTCAGGATGGGATACCAAGAAGGCATTCGATGTGATGGTTCAAGCTAATCGCTATTATTGGACAGCAACGTCTACCTTTTTTAAAGGTGCTTGTGGGGTGGTAAAAGCTGCTCTGGATTATCAGTATGATACAGAGACGGTAGCAGAAGCATTTGCAAAAGTAGGCATTGATACCAATACATGTTCTGCTGAAGGAAAACACAAGTAACGCATTAACGATGTGACAAAAAAAGCCCGAAATCTTTATGAGATCGGGTTTTTTATTGACGTAGATAAAAAACACCATACAATACTCGCAAGGTTTGTGATATGCGGGTGTAGTTCAATGGTAGAACGGGAGCTTCCCAAGCTCTCAGCGTGGGTTCGATTCCCATCACCCGCTTTATTTAAGGCATATTTCTGTGAAAATATTACGTATTACATTTGCTGTTCTAAGCTTGATCGTGGTAGTTGGTGTGGTTGCTATTGGGAGTTTGATTATTTTTGTTGATCCCAATCAATTAAAGCCAACTCTTGTTAAAGAAGTAATGAAACAAACGGGATATCGTTTGCTTATTGATGGTCATTTATCGTGGTCTTTTTATCCACGATTAGGAGTCAAAGTTGAACACATGACATTAGGTGTGCCTAATCAATCTATTCCTTTTATGGATTTAAGCCATGTGCGAATGACTATCCCGCTTTCATCCTTATTGAATCGTAATGATGCATTACGCGGATCAATTTACGTTGCACATGTTCGTTTGGCAACACTCCACCTACAACAGGCCAAGATGAAAATAGAGTGGAAAAATAATACGTTAACTTTATCACCGATCACAGCTACTTTATATCAAGGTTCGGTGTCTGGAATAGTGCGTGGTAGTCAACTATCTACTTTTCCAAGATGGGATGGAGATATGCAATGGAATAACATTCAATTGCAGCCATTGTTTCAAGATGTTAACAGTAAAATAAAATTATCTGGGATAGGAAAGATGGCATTACAAATAAATACGGTTGGCAAAAACAAAGATCAATTAATAAGAAATTTAAACGGTATGGCCACATTTAATGTGGATCAAGGCATTCTTTATGGTATTGATCTTAATTATTTAGTACAAACTGCGGATGCTTTACTCAATAAGCAATCGCCCCATGTTCCGCCGAAAGATAACGAAACACCTTTTAATCAGATGATGGGGTCAGCCATTATTAAAAATGGAGTGGCTACTTCTGAGAATTTGTTAGTTACATCATCTGCTTTTACCACTAAAGGATTAGGCGCAATTAATTTTATCGATCAAACACTTACTTATCAATTACAAGTGGCACCGCTACAAACTGCTAAAATAAAATGGGCTATTCCTATGATTATTACTGGGAGTTTACAAAATCCATCGGTTCGACTCGATATGCTAAAGTTGAACACGCTCATCGCTCAAGAACAATTCGAAAAAATCAAAACAAAAATTCAAAAAGAAGTTAAACTACTTCCTGGTAAAGTAGATAAACTGCTGCAACGATTTATGGATAATCAGTGATATTTTCATGTTAAAAATTATTACGTTAAATCTCAATGGTATTCGATCAGCTGCTCGCAAAGGCTGTTTTGCGTGGTTAGAAGAGCAACAAGCAGATGTGATTTGTGTACAAGAATTAAAAGCACAAGCAGCTGATTTGCAAGAAATGCATGTGCTCGATCACTATCATCCATATTTTTGTTATGCGGAACAAAAAGGATATAGCGGTGTAGGGATTTATTCGCGTTATCTGGCTAAAAATGTTATGACGGGATTGGGTTGGGATACAGCTGATCAAGAAGGACGTTATGTGGCAATTGATTTAGGTGGGATATGGATTGCATCTCTTTATATGCCATCTGGTACATCAGGTGATCATAGACAACAAATCAAATATGATTTTCTGGATCAATATGCGCATTATCTTCGTGAACTTTCTAACGAATATGTTATTTGTGGTGATTTTAATATTGCACATCAACCTATTGATCTAAAAAATTGGCGTGCCAATCAAAAGAATTCTGGATTTTTACCAGAGGAACGTCAATGGATGGATAAATTATTTGGTGAGCTTCGATTTGTTGATGCATTTCGTTTGATTAATCAAGAAGCGGACCAATATACTTGGTGGTCACATCGAGGACGTGCATGGGAGAAAAACGTAGGGTGGAGGATTGACTATCAAGTGGTTACTTCAGGGCTTAAGCCTACAGTAAAATCAGCTTTTATTTACAAAAATCAACGCTTTTCGGATCATGCGCCTCTTAGTATCGAGTATGATATTATGATTGACCGTTTTTAGAAGTGCTCTTAAGGCTATTTTAAGTTTTTTTTATATACAATATTAGTATGAGTGTGAGGTATAGCGGACGATGATACCCTTACCAGCTTATGTGTGTGCAAAGGGGCCTGAAGGCTTAACGAAGACACTAGATCAACTGTTAGATGAGCGCGAGAAAGGCGATGCATTAAATACACCACGTTATATTTTATATCAATTAGGTAATCAACAATCATTGATTAGGGTGGATATTAATCACATGCCATTTCGATTTTGGTATTGTGATTTGCTTGGGCGGCCGGCAACAAGAGCAGTTAAAAAAGTAATTGCAGAATTTGTACTTGATAAATGTGGAGAAAGAGAGCGTTTAGCAAAGGAGTCAAGCCATGGTGAATGAGAAGAAAAGTATATCAACAGATGATTTTATAGATGGTAAAAATTTCCAATATTTTTTCTCGGATTATTTTTATGCAGGTCCTGGCCGGCCAGATCAGCAGTTAAGAAAAGCCACATTAGAAGGCGATGCTTTTTTACATGGCGATCCTACTATATCAACGGTAATTGCCAAAATTGAAATGATGGTTAGGGAGGTTAAAGCAATTAAAGCAACGGCTGCCTTACGCACTCATGGGTTATTTGCCTCTCCAAAACCAGAGGGGGCGGATCTTCAAGAAGAATCACAAAAGAAACAGAAACCAGATATAAAGTAATACTAATATTCATTTTTAACATCCATTCGCTTACTTTCTTAAGATTTTCTTAATGTAATCATTCTATGATTATTCCACGAATCATAAATGATTGGATAGGGTGAGCAAATAGTATGCGAAATCGTAAGGCTAGATTGAATACATTATTTAAACGAATCCCCTGGACAGAGGGGATGGCTCTTACACGATCTAAGAAGAAGGCCTTAGATGGTGGCCATTCTTTAGGTGATGGTAATTGTGCTTTTAATGCATTTGCGCTCGCTTTTTGTCGGCCAGATATTTTAGATAAAGTCGAAAGCCAACAAGAACCAGATACGGCTTTCAAAAATTTTATTGAAAAAGTCGCGAAAGCATTTAACATTGAAAACAATTGGCAGTCAGTCAAACAAAGATTGCTTGAGTTAGATAAAACAACATTACAACGTAAGCTTGCTCCTATTTTGCGAGAACTCGCGATTGAGCAAGCTAAATGCGATAACCAAAATCGCGATGAAATGTTTCACTCTCTTTATAGCACGTATCGACATTATATTTATAAAATGGAAAAGCTTGTTGTTTCGCAGGAGCAAGATGATATTTATAACGCGCATCCATTTATTGTTAAGCGATTTGAAGCGTTTTATCAAACCTTGATAGAAATTTTCAACAACCGTAACCATGATTTTTTTACGAATAAAAAGCAATATAACAAATTAATGCGCAAGCAGAATCGTACTGAAGATGATAATAGAACAATTTTCGAGTTTGACCAGAAGATGGATGGTTATCTCATGGATGATTTGCGAACATGGTGGAAAGGGGAAGGATATCATACATTTTTTGATCACATGGAAAAAAATGGAAAATGGGCTGGTGATTTAGAACTAAAACAATTAGGCCAGTATTTTAATATACCTATTGTTTGCTGTAATCCTCCCTATTATCACATACATCTGGCTTATGGCACTATACCGCGACTTTATAATAAAGATGATAACCATGGATTACCAGAGTTTGAGTTACAAGAAGAAGATATTAATCAGCTTGTTGTACGTCATATTATTGATGTGCCAAGCAAAGAACAAAAACAATTATCATTGCTATCATCGACAGAGTTAGAGATAAATGCTCGTTTAGCTGCGGTGCCAGAATATGATGAGGTATCCGCGTTCATTGACAAAAATAAAGCTGAAGCTGTATTAGAAAAACAAACCGTGCCGTCTACTTGGTCGGTTGGTTGTGTGCATGAACTAATTAAGCGCGATATTGTGGATAATAAAACCAAACAGTTTATTGTAACTAGTGATAAGGCAAAAAAGCGTATTACTGGTATGAAGCATCACGAGGCACTTAGTATGGTTTGGAAACTTTGTTATCGACACTCGGTGCCAGTCATAAAATTAACGAATCCTGATATCCATTGGGATATAGTAGATGCTGATCCAGTAGCAGTTTCAACAGAACCTACACTCACAACGATTGCTCATCCTGATCATGCAGCAGTTTCAACAGAACCTACACTCACAACGATTGCTCATGTCGATCATGCAGCAGTTTCAACAGAACCTACACTCACAACGATTGCTCATGTCGATCATCATGCAGCAGCTTCAGCAGAAACCACTAAAAAAGCGCATCTTCCTTATGAGAAATCGAAACTTTATACTGACACGTTAAAAATGTTTTCAAAATGGGATACAAACAAGGTTAAGTCAATATCATGGAATAAACTCACTCAAGATGTAGACAAACTAGTTCAGGATATAAAGCAAGAGGATGCTACTATAGAATATTCTATTGCAGATGCAAATACGGGAAGGACTACTATTAAAAAAGTAAGTCCTGAAATGCAATGTAATTTAGATAGAGCTTTAGCAGAGAAGTTGCAATTAGAAGAATATGAAAAATTCAAGAAATTCTCTAGAAAATAATGTTGTTTTGATGAATGGCTAATGAGTGTGGAACGATGAGGACAAGAGGACATGAAGATTGTTACTCATCTAAACGAATGGAAACTCTTTCGCCAACAATTAACAGGAAAAAAAATTGGTTTTGTACCCACCATGGGTTGTTTACATCAGGGTCATATGAGCTTATGTCAGCAAGCTCAAGCTGAGAATGACATTTCAGTGGTGAGTATTTTCGTTAATTCTACTCAATTTAACCAAGCAAGTGATTTCGATCTTTATCCGCGATCATTA
Source organism: Gammaproteobacteria bacterium RIFCSPHIGHO2_12_FULL_37_34 (assembly GCA_001801495.1). Classification (GTDB taxonomy): domain Bacteria; phylum Pseudomonadota; class Gammaproteobacteria; order DSM-16500; family DSM-16500; genus Aquicella. Next base: position 11,049 of record MGXW01000031.1, on the reverse strand, counting down.
GAAGCAGATATTGCTTTACTTTCCTCACATCATATCGATTATTTATTCGTTCCTAAATCGCATGAACTATATGCGGACCATTATCACATACGCATTATTGAGACAGATTTAAGTTGTGAATTAGAAGGCAAGTTTCGTCCCGGTCACTTTACAGGCGTGTTAACGGTGGTATTAAAGCTGCTTAATTTAGTGCAAGCAACGCACGCGTATTTTGGCGAAAAAGATTACCAACAATTTTTGTTGGTGAGAAAAATGGTTGAAGCTTTATTTCTACCTACTAAAATTGTTGGGTGTGAAACCATACGGGCAGAAGATGGCTTGGCGTTAAGTTCACGGAATGCAAGGTTAACGCCGCAACAACGTGCTCTTGCTGCTCATTTTCCACGATTATTAAACAGCTTGTCTGATATTTCAACGATCACTACGGAACTTCAAACACTTGGATTTAAAGTCGATTATATTTTTGAGAAATGGCAACGTCGTTTAGGCGCTGTTTGGTTAGGTGATATTCGTTTGATTGATAATGTGGCTCACGTTATTAAGTAGCCACAATTGTTTTTTGTTTTACAATTAATTCTCGAATACCATTTCTGGCGAGTGTTAACATGTTGTCTAAACCATCTTGCGTAAATATTTCTTTTTCAGCTGTTCCTTGAATTTCAATGAAACCGCCGTGTTCTGTCATGACCACGTTCATATCTGTTTCAGCATGCGCATCTTCAGCGTAATCTAAATCAAGAATCGCTTCACCTTGATATATCCCAACAGATAAAGAAGCAACGAATTGTCGAAAAGGGCGGGTAGTTAGTTTATTTTCTTTTATAAGATTTTCTATCGCATCATATAAGGCTACGCAGCCACCAGTAATAGAAGCGGTTCGTGTACCGCCATCTGCTTGGATAACATCGCAATCAATAATGACAGTTTTCTCACCGATTGCAGTTAAATCAACAGCAGCACGTAATGAGCGGGCGATGAGCCGTTGAATTTCTTGTGTGCGCCCAACTTGTTTGCCTCTAGCTGCTTCGCGTTGCATGCGCTCATGAGTGGAACGCGGTAGCATACCATATTCTGCTGTGATCCATCCTTTACCACTATCCTTAAGAAAAGATGGAACACCCGAGCTAATGCTAGCTGTGCAAATCACTTTGGTATCACCAAATTCAACCAAAACAGATCCTTCTGCGTGTTTTGTATACTTTCTGGTAATTTTTATCTCACGAAGTTGGTGATTCATTCGATGACTAGGTCGCATAGCTACCTCTGTATATTCTTCATCTCAATATGCTTGTAAAATAAATAATTGCCCTTATATAGAAAATAAACGCCATAATCAAGTCTTTTATTTTCTAGTCTTAAGAGGAGAAAAACAATTGATCAATGACATGCATGGTACCACTATACTTTCTGTTCGACGCAATGATACGGTAGTGGTAGGTGGCGATGGACAAGTGACGCTTGGACATGTGGTGATGAAAGCAAATGCTAAAAAAGTGCGGCGTCTTTATAACAATAAAATTTTAGCTGGTTTTGCTGGTGGTACAGCTGATGCTTTTACTTTATTTGAACGGTTTGAGTCTAAGCTTGAGATGCATCAAGGCAATCTAGTTCGTGCAGCGGTAGAACTTGCTAAAGACTGGCGCACGGATAGAATGTTGCGTCGATTAGAAGCCATGTTGGTCGTTGCCGATACAAAAGCTTCCTTGATTATTTCAGGAAATGGTGATGTGATAGAACCTGAGAATAGTCTGATTGCAATTGGTTCAGGGGGGCCTTATGCGAAATCTGCCGCGCAAGCCTTACTTGAAAACACTGATCTTGATGCTAAAACCATTGTCGAAAAATCACTAACTATTGCTGCTTCCACCTGTATTTATACGAATAATCATTTTACCATTGAGACACTAACGTGAAATCCTCTTTAAGAGCTTATTCTAGAAAATTAACGAGTAAAACTATGCCTATTCCTATTCCAGCCACTCCCACCCCACGTGAAATTGTGAGTGAGTTAGATAAACATATTATTGGTCAAACGGAAGCAAAACGTGCGGTTGCTGTGGCTTTGCGTAATCGTTGGCGACGTATGCAATTGCAAGCGCCTTTGCGTGATGAAATTATGCCAAAAAACATTCTCATGATTGGTCCAACGGGTGTAGGTAAAACAGAAATTGCGCGCCGGTTAGCAAAACTGGCTAACGCACCTTTTATCAAGGTGGAAGCAACAAAATTTACTGAGGTAGGTTATGTTGGTCGCGATGTAGAATCTATTATTCGTGATTTGGTTGACATGGCTGTTAAGATGATGCGTGTGAATGAGATGGATAAAGTGCATTCACTGGCTGAGAAAGCTACTGAAGAACGTATTTTAAATGCTTTGCTACCACCCGTACGGGGTAGTTTTGCTGGTGAACCACATGAACCAGCTAAAGAAGATTCTGCTACTCGTCAATTATTTCGAAACAAAATTCGTGATGGTTCTTTGGACGATAAAGAGATTGAAGTTGAATTATCCATGACGCCGTTTGGTGTGGAAATTATGGCACCTCCCGGTATGGAAGAAATGACTAACCAACTACAAAGTATGTTTCAAAATTTGGGTTCTGAGCGCAAGAAAATGCGTAAAATGAAAGTGGCTGATGCTAAAAAGATTTTACGCGAAGAAGAAGCAGCACGATTAATCGATGATGACGAAATTAAAGCACGCGCTATCGAAAGTGTTGAACAAAGTGGCATTGTGTTTATTGATGAGATCGATAAAATTGCTAAACGTTCAGAATATGCAGGCGCAGATGTGTCGCGCGAAGGTGTGCAACGTGATTTATTACCACTCATTGAAGGCTCAACAGTATCAACAAAATATGGAATGGTGCGCACAGATCACATTTTATTTATTGCATCGGGCGCTTTTCATTTTGCCAAACCATCTGATCTTATTCCAGAATTGCAAGGGCGCTTACCTATTCGCGTTGAATTAAAATCATTATCAACCGATGATTTTGTTAGTATTTTGACTGAGCCACAATCTTCATTAACCGAACAATACACAGCTTTGTTGAGTACGGAAGGTGTCCAGCTTAAATTCGCAGCAGATGGTGTTCGACGTATTGCTGAAATCGCATGGCATGTTAATGAACGTTTGGAAAACATTGGTGCTCGTCGTTTGCATACTGTATTGGAGCGTTTATTAGAAGAAATATCCTATATGGCTTCGGAATTAGAAAAAAAAGAAATTATTATTGACTTAAAATATGTTAATAAACGTCTTGAAGATTTAGTGAAAGATGAAGATTTATCGGGATATATTCTCTAATGAATAATGAAGTAGGCAAACAAACTGCTGCGCAAGCTGCGGTGAAGTTGATTGAGCAGGATATGATTATTGGCGTGGGTAGTGGTTCAACCGTTAATTATTTTATCAATGAATTAAAGAAAGTTAAACACAACATAGAAGGTGTTGTAGCAAGCTCTGTTGCCACAGCTAATCACATTAAGGCCTTATCTATTCCTCTTATCGATCTAAATTCGGTGAGTGAATTACCATTGTACATAGATGGTGCTGATGAAATTAACTCAGCGAAACAAATGATAAAAGGTGGTGGTGCTGCGCTAACACGTGAAAAAATTGTTGCTATGGTTGCGAAAAAATTTGTTTGTATTGTGGATAAAAGTAAACAAGTTGATTTGCTTGGTGCATTTCCAGTGGCAGTTGAAGTTATTCCAATGGCTCGCAGTTATGTGGCGCGTCAGATTGTACAATTAGGCGGTGACCCTGTTTATCGTGAGGGTTGTGTGACTGATAACGGTAATGTGATTTTGGATGTTTATAATTTTAAAATTCTAAACCCGCGATTATTAGAAGAGCAATTAAAAAATATAGTTGGTGTTGTAGAGAGTGGTATTTTTGCTAAACGCATAGCTGATGTGGTGATTGTGGGTAATGCATAAGCCCGAATATTTCACCAAAGAAGTGGTGAAATATTCGGGTTAAGTTGGATAAAAAATCATTTGTACGGTATTTCCATCAGGATCCGCGCAATAAAAACTTCGTGTGTTATCGCGATGATCTTTGGGAGATGCTTTTATTTCAACGCCATGCTCCAGCAAAAATTGATGCCAAGCATCGATATCATCACGTTTTGATAAAAAAAATCCAATGTGATCTAAATGTTGATGTTTTGCTGGAATAAAATCGTGTGGAGCACGATGTAAAGCCAAATTATCGTCACCAGAAGAAAGATAAAGGTTATCAGCATCTGGTTTCCAAACAATTTTCATGCCCAATAAGTGTGTATAAAAATATTCACATTCAGTAAATTTTTTGACATAAAGTGCAACATGGCGTAAACCGCGCATGGGATTTGGTTTTTGCATATGACGGCCTTAGTTATCCTAAATAATCTGAATATTATCTCAAGCCATCAATCGAAAAGCGATTATTTTCCTAATTTTCTTTCATTTGATGGAGCTTCTTGATTGGTTTCGGCTAATGGAACAGGAGCGTATATCGTTGTGCGTTCTAGAGGAGGAGGTGGCGGTGGTGAAGGTAACATCGATCGATAATGAGTTGGCATATCAGATGGTGTTGGTTGACGATCTTTCTTGAAGCCAGATTTAATAAATCTCTCAAAAATAGTTTTGGTTGTTAAACTAGGGGTTGATGATTTATCTTGAGCAGCTATTTGCTCATTCTGTAGTGGTTTTTCTGTGGAAGTGGGTATGGTTTTCGTTTCAGGTTTTTGCTTTTGAGCAACGAATTGATTAAATGTTTCTTGGGCATGTTGTATGGGTGGTGATGGAGGGGTAATTTGTTGTTGTGGTAATGCCGCAGATTGTAGTGTTGCGAATTGATTTAATAAATTTTGCCACGAAGGAAAAAAATCTGCTCCAGTTGCTTCAACTTTTCTTTTGATGGATAGAGCTTCTGCTTCCATATCAGGAGGAAGAGGATGGTTGTCATTTGATTGATTCAAGAAGGTTGTTAACTTTTGTATATCATGATCAATAGCTGGCAGGGCATGCTGTAGAATATCATCATTATAAAATCCGACAATTGTGTTTTGAATTTCAGCTAATTCGTTTGGCATTAATGTTTTATTACTTAAACTATTATTTTGTTCAGCTAGGTTTTCTATAGTCGAAAGAGAAGCTAATAAATTAACCAATGATTTTTTTTCTTCTTCACTTGCCAGATAAAGAGGATTAGGTAATGATACAATAAGATTGCGTAGCTGTTCCCACGATGCTCTGAATGTTTGTAGTGATTGATAGGCTTCATTAATATCGTTTCTGTTTAATGAGCTAGTTTGTTGCTGGATACCTAATGATTGATCATGATTAAATCGATTTGTTGCTTCCATTAACCTTTGATTATCTTCATTTCTTATGAGACCTATTTCTTCTTTCGAGTAATCACCAGAAGATTTACACCCAGTTGGCATCTGTGAAAGATAATCGCGATAAGCATTAATGAACAATTGCATTTGATTACAACGCTCGCTATTTAACTGGTATTGTGCTGGATGCTGCATCATCTCATCCAAATTACGAAGATAAATACTCATTGCCTCATCGTCGCTCAATTCTTTTCTTGTGTTCATGAAAGCCTGCGAATTATTAGGATCTTCTCCAGGGTTGACAGGTAGATTAACGATTTGGCTCAATCTCATACCGAGTGAAAGCGAAATGGTTTCAAGGATAGAGATTTTGAGTGCGTATAAATCTGTTGCGATAGTGTGCCTACCAGCGAAGCTAGCTTGATCAACCCATTTAAAAGCAAGTTGTCTTCTACTGTCGTAGTCGATCACACCGTTTTCTGGAATTTTTTCTGAAACGCCGAAATCTGTAATAGTTACACCAATGGGATAAGTCGAGTTTACTAATAGGTTTCTTGCTGCAGTATCAAAATGAAATATTCCTGCTGTATGCAACGCATTTTGTGCATCTTTCATGGATAAGGTGAGTTCATTTAATGTATGAGCAATATGTTGGTTATCAAAAGCATCACGGCCGGGATTTCCTGTTGTTTGAAAATGTGTGTTTTCAGATAATGTTTGAATGTATTTTTCAAGATCGCTTGATTGTGGTGGTGGTCCTTCATCAAAAACAACCCGCTTACCCATGAGGTATAATTTATCGTCCATTTTTACTACTGCACTAATGTTACACTTTTTCCCTAAATCAGGAATTTCTTGGCTTTTTTGATGAAGAAAGGGCGTGATAATTGTTTCATTATCAAGGACAGATTGATTGTCATTTTGTCGAAATTCTTTTAATACTAATTCCCCACGATCAGCTAATCGTATGAGCGCAGGATCATGACCTTTATATTTTATTGCAGATACAATACCAAATGCGCCTTCGCCTACTTTTTCTGTGCGCTCAATGTCATTTTCTGTCAAAACTATCGGATTAACATTTGAATGGCGAGCATCCCCCATTCCCTAGTCTCCTCTTTATACTCAGTCAGTCTTTTAAAGTATAACAAGAAATGCTATACTTACTGAAAATAAGAGGGAGTGTTCATGAAAAAAATTAACTTTAACAATCAAAGAGTAAGTGTAAATTTTGGGCTCACAGAAACTTTGCCGAATCCTTTTCAAGGTTTGAAATCACCACATTATAAAGAAGACGAACTATCTCGTTTGATCACATCTTTTGAGAACTCTACGCATAAAAATGCAGCACCAATTCTCAATCTTCTTCAGGCTCTTCAACGCTTTCTACAAGCGACTACACAAGTAATTTATTTTAAAGAAGGTCGAGAAAAAGCTGCGAACAAAAACCCAGGTGACTTATTAAGCAGATTAAATCCAATTGGGAATGCAATTATTAAATTTGAAAATGTATGCACTCATGCTCAACAAAACAATGATCCAACATATGCTATTTTACTAGAGGCTAAAAAATATTGTATTCAGAGTGTGATCACACAGCTTAATGTATTAAAGCAATCGCAAGATGAAATTTTTAATGTATATTTGAAAAATGATAATCCATTAAAACAAGTATTAAGTAGTCAGAATGATCCTTCGTGTGGTTCTAGAGGGCCTGTCGTTTAATCTAATTCTTCCCGCATTAGTTTAATAATCGCAGCATAATCTGGTTGATTAAAAATAGCGGAACCTGCAATAAACATATCAGCGCCTGCTTTAGCAATTTCTGCGATATTTTCAATTTTTACCCCGCCATCAATAGCAATTCGAATATCAAGTTTTTTCGAATCAATCCATTTTCGCGCGCTTTTAATTTTTTCGAGCACGGCAGGAATAAATGATTGACCGCCAAAACCAGGGTTGACCGACATTAATAATAAAATATCAATTTTATCGATGACAAACTCCAAACAATGTAAGGTGGTTGCAGGATTCAATGCAAGACCTGCTTTGCATCCATGTTTGTGAATGAGTGCTAAGCTACGATCAATATGCGAAGAAGCCTCTGGATGGAAAGTAATATGGGTTGCACCGGCATTGGCAAAGTCAATAATGAGCCTATCTACTGGTTTAGTCATCAAATGAACATCTATCGGTGCGGTAATACCGTATTTGCGTAGAGCTTCGCAAACGAGTGGTCCCATGGTTAAGTTAGGTACATAATGATTATCCATGACATCAAGATGCAGCATGTCAGCACCCGCTGCTAATACTGCTTTTGCTTCTTCGCCTAATATTGCAAAATTGGCGGATAATAAAGAGGGCGCGATCAAATATTTTTGCATAGGAAAACTCATTTGTTAGAAATATTATATACATAAGGAAAATACATGGCTACCTTGGTTTGTGTCCATTATTTTATTTCTGGGAAAGTGCAAGGAGTATGGTTTAGAGCATCTGCTAAAGAGCAAGCAGATCAATTAGGTGTGACAGGTTGGGTCAGAAATTTACCTGACCATAAAGTAGAGGTGCTTGCTTGTGGTGATAAAGAAAAACTAGCGATTTTACAAGAATGGTTAAAAGTCGGCTCAAAACTTGCTCATATCACCGATGTGTCAATGGAAGAGTTACCTTATAAAGAATATCGCGGATTTGATGTGATTTGAGCAAAAACGCCTTAAAATAAATAATTTATACCGTCGTCTTAACTATAATAAGCAAAAAATATTTCACAAACATCCACCTCATTGCGGTTATTTAATTGTTCCTGGGGGAACAAATTTAGTTGAAAAGGGATTAGGTGATTTGTCATTTTTGCTATCTTCTTCTTGTCGATTGGTAACAGATGATTGCTGTTCAGTTGAGACAATTTTTGGTTTTTCTGGCGAATTTTGATTTGATGTCTCTGGTGTGCTTTGCGACTGATTCCTAGCAGCCTCCAACGGATTTGTTGATATAGCAGCGAATATACCAGTGGTAGAGCTTATCATTTTGTTCGAATGCTCAATAGATTCTTGTCGTATCCCAAAGCTACGATTCTCGCGCCAATCCTCTTTAAGTTCATTAACCATCCTTGCAAATTTAAACTTATCAAAAAAATAATCTAATGCATAACTTCTATCGAATATTTGATCCTGAAGTAAATGACCATTTGCATAAGAAGATTTGGAGAAAAAAACTTTAACACTTTTAGCATCTAAATCTAATTGAACGCCAGCCCTCCACTCACTCATATCTCCGGTATGAAACGCGGTATGTTCCCCCAAATCACTTGTCTCAAGACCAAAGCCATAACCCCATGAAAGATGATCTAGAACTTCAGGAAAAACATGTTCGCGTACAGCCCATGGATCATCTCTCATTGATACTTTACTCGCAAAGGCATCCTTTACACGTTGATCTGGATCTTGCATCCAGTGTATGCAAAATCGTGCATAGTCTGTGGCTGTGGTATGCAGGCTATTTGCAGCATTGGAAACAACATCTCTAGTTTTGTTTGCGTGGAATAAAATTGTTGGCAGCAATGTATTTTTAGCGTGGATAATATCCGATGTGTTTTTTGGAAAATCAGTTGGTAATTCTTCCCAGGGAATAGTATTACGCCATGGCTGATCGCTATCGCCAGTTAGCACTTCGTATGCTAAACCTTTTTTTTTAGTAGCTTGAATGTATAATTTTCCAGGTTCCCGAGTTGTCTCAGACATTAAACGTAATTCATAGGAAGGATAGAAACTACTGTGCTTCATTCCTATCGGGTCAAAGACATATTTTTTTGCCAGTTCTTCGAGTGATTTACGGAATTTGAATTCGATACACTCTTGTAAGTACATTAAATGAAGACTGGAATATCCAAATCCTTGACCGGGTTCAAAATCAAATTTTAATGGGCCTGAGCTTGGATTGTGACCAATAGGTAACCCTGTTTGATGCGAAAGAATCATGTGAGGAGTAAATAGTTTAACACGCGCTTTATTCGCCTCTGAATTTTCCCATTCAAAACCAAACTTTTTACAAAATTCCTCAAAAGGAAACATTTCATTAAGTTTAGTACCCAGCTTGAAATCTTTGTTGTTTATTAATTTCAATACCAGATAGGTGAAGACAGGTTTGCTAAGTGATGCTACACCATAAACCGGATCATCAATTTCTTCTTTGTTGTTACTATTGAGCCCATCAGTTGTAATATGTCTAGGAACAATATTGTCTTTATTGCTACCAGATGCGATTGATACCGATTGAATCTCAGCATCATGCATGATTTTTCTAATCTTTGGTTCGTTGATTTCTGGCATGATTTGCTCATTTATTTAATTATATAGTAAGTATAATGCTAATAAATAGTTTAACCAATAAAATATGGCTTAAGATTAATGCTTTAATCCTATGATTTTATTAAAATTATTGCTATTGGATTTGCACCAATCTGATTAAATTTTCAATTGTTTTAATTGTGGTTGTGAATCTAAGCGCATCGTCAAATGCTTGATAAGGAGGTCGATCCCTCAGGGCCTGGATCCTATCTTGGTCAAAAGGAGACAAATCTTAAATGTACTGTGGTATCCATTACTTCATCTGCCCATAATACATTTTTGTATCATACAAAAACTCAACCAACCCATTAGATTGGTGTCGATCAAAAATTTGTTTTAATTCATCTATCATGTCCTGATATTTTGGGTCATTTTCCCTTAGACTATATGATGTTGATAACAACCTGCCTTTTAATCCATCCCAGGAAAACTGTTGCTTATGAATAAATGAAGCAGTTTTCATTTCAAACGGATGAAAAAAATCTTTAACGATTGTTTGATCAAATTCTTGAGCACGTGATTGTTGATAATCATTACTAAAAGTAAGTATTAAATTCTCATAATCTTGTAATAACACTGATTGTTTTTTATTTCTTACATTCCATACTACTAAACAAAATCCTGGTGATTTCAATATACGTTTAAATTCAATTCTAATTTTTTTAACATCAAACCAATGGAAGGCGGTTCCTACGACGATCCAGTTGATTGATTCATTATCAAGCGTCGTAGCTTCTGCAAGGCCATTTATACTATGAAAATTCTGGTTTTCAAGCAAATATTTTTCAGCAGCCTTTCGCATACCCTGATTAGGTTCAACACCATAAACAGAGTGACCATGTTCAAGAAATAGTTTTGACAAAAATCCTGTACCAGAGCCAACATCAGCGATAATTTTTTCTGGCGTAAGATCAAATTGTTTAACTAATAATGAATATACTTCTTTAGGATAGGAAGGCCTGTATTTCAAATAATCCTGAACCGTTTCATTAAATCGTTGGACAGTATTTGGCATAGTTTATATCTCATGCTGAGAGTTTGTTTCCTAACCCCGATGAAAGTATCATTACTAGCCATTAAAAACAATCATTGATCACTGATTAAACATACTAATTTGGAGCCAACCATGCCATTCAAAGCTCGGCGGTTCTATTATCGTCATGTATTTTAATTGTAAAACAACATTAGTTGATACATTTAAGGAAATGTGTGGCGATTTATTTCAATATGGCGGCAATAGAAGTATCATTTTCCATGAAAAAGATAGCTTATTGTGGGTTCTGGGTGAGTAGAATGGTCGAATTGCTTCGACCAAACCCTCGTCAGAACCGGACTTGCAGAATTACCGCATCCGGCTCCCGATAGAT
>MGXW01000030.1 GCA_001801495.1 Gammaproteobacteria bacterium RIFCSPHIGHO2_12_FULL_37_34 | reverse complement strand
AATATTTGCCTTTGTTTGAACAAAACACAAAACGTTAACGTGAATCTTGTTTAAGCTGACGAGAGCCAAGCTATGGATTTTTATCTGATGGTGAGCGCGAGTACTTATTTGATTGCTGTGATGACAATGGTGCCTGGTTTGCGCAGTTTTGAAATTAAAAATGCATCTTGATTTATGGTTACACGATAATTTTAATTGCCCGATAATTTTAATTGCTTTCTATTAATTTTTTACTATACTGTGTAGCGTGAACTTCGAGCAATTTTCTGCAACGCAGTTCAGTTTTTCTAAAAAAAATTAAAATTGAAAAAGGAGAAAGAAATGAAAATTAATATTCAAGGTTTAGACAAAGCCAAATTATTACAAGCATTGTTCAACAATTCTAAACCACTAGGTTTAGGATTTTTTGACAAAGACTCAAATAAAGAAATGACATATACTGAAGCACAACAAATTGTTGCTGAAGGTATGGATTTTGATTATTTGAACGGAAGAGTGATGAAGATTGATTTATCTGGCGATGAATTAGATCCATGTGGATATGATTGTGAGAATGGTCAAGGTTCTGTATTGAAAGTGGTGACTGCTCTTAAAAATGGCGTGGAAGTTGCTTTTAACAAAGCAGCTCCGACCAATAAAATGGAAGCGCTTGCTGCACAAGGTAAAATCCATGAAGCAATGGATGAAGCACCTATCCGAATTCTTCAATATTGTACGCGACGGTAATTTTTCTATAGGAGTTCCCGCTGAAGGAAGCATCGACATCGCGAGGCATGCGGCACGCTCGGCCGTGGCTATCATTACGAGGAGCACTTTTTGCGGTTGCGAGCAAAGCGATCCAGACCCTATAAAACTAGATTGCCGCACCCTGCAAAAAATGCAAGACGTTTCGCAATGGCGATTTCAGCAGAACTGCTGAATCTTGTTTAAGTTTATAAAAAACTCAGCTGCAAGCGACAGGGTTTTATGCGATTAAGAATGTGCTAAATGTTTCTCTAAAAATCCTGGGACACGTTGCTCAAGCCAATACTCCGGTTTCCATGGGTATTTCCCACCGACAAAACCAACATGCCCACCTGTCTCTGTTATTTCTAATTGAATAAATGGTGATAATTCATGCTGTGCTGGAATAATATCCTCCGTCATAAATGGATCATCTTTAGCATGCAAAATTAATGTTGGCACACGAATCGTTTTTAAATATTGTCGACTACTCGAAAGTGAATAATACTCACTCACACCTGAAAATCCATGTAAAGGAGCAGTAATTTTATCATCAAACTCATACATAGAATGAACCTGATAGATAAGCATAGGATTAACATGCGGGGGTTGAGCTTGAAATTTATAAGATAAACGCTCGCGCAAACATTTCATAAAATACCATTGGTAAAATTTAGAAAATCCCTTCTGAATTCTTGCTGCTGCCTTATGCAATTCAAATGGTACAGAAATAGCGATAGCGGCTTTAATTGGATTGTTTTCACCTGTTTCACCTAGCCATTTTAATAATACATTTCCTCCTAAAGAAAAACCGACGATTGCTATCATTAAATCTGGTTCACGTTCAAGCAAAATTTTTATCACTTGACTAACATCCCCTGTTTCGCCCGAATGATAACTGCGTATTAGTCGATTGGGTTCACCACTGCATCCGCGAAAATGCATAAATACCCCTCGCCAGGATTGTTTAAAAATAGCTTGTAACATTCCTTTTGCATAATGAGACTCGATTGAGCCTTCTAAGCCATGTAAAATTAAAACAAGCGGACCTTTTCCATTCCGACCAATCCAATCTAAATCAACAAAATCACCATCAGGTAACTCCAACCGTTCTCTTTCAATCGGTAAATTTTTTATATCCCGACGACACAAAACAGGCCATAAGGTTTGTAAATGAGAATTAGGTAACCACCATGCAGGCTTAAATTGATTGTTATTCATAAACCGCCTCATTTCTAACAGTGAGGAGAAAGTCTTTCTATTATTTTAACGCTAGTTTTAGCTAAGAAAAATAAGCATTTTTCTTAGCTTCTAAGAAGAATTACTTCATTTTTTTATAACCCACCCATATACCTAGTAAAAAAATGATCGTTAAAAGAAGAATATTAATAAAATTGAACATGGTGGGAACATGGCTAATGGCTTCATGTAAATCATAAGTATCCATCTGAGTCATAGAAGCAATATTCTTAATATCATAGACACACAATTCTCCTGTGGGTAATAAACAAAAATTTTCTCTCGGACATTGTGTTAAAATATGTTGCTCATCACCTTTGCCACACTTTGCTCCAATGTCATTTAACAATTGCAATACAATTTTGGGGTGTTTAGTAAGAATTTCTGGCATACGCTATTCCTTTTCTTTTCGATAAACTCGAACACGCATGATTCTTGGTCCTCTCATTTTTTCAATAACAATTTCAAATTGATTAAAGTCAATTTTTTGGCCCGCAGTAGGCATCGCTTGCAAACGAGATATAATTAAACCACTAACCGTATCAATTTCTTCTTCAATATTTTCTAATTCAATATCAATAGTGAGTGCACGTTCTAATGTATAAATAGATGCATTACCAGGAATAAAAAAACTGCCATCATCATTTTTAATCCAATCATCGCGCGTATGATGAAACTCGTCTTTAATGCGACCTACTAATATATGTAATAAATTATCCAGAGTAACAAATCCAATCAAGTTGTCTTCACTTGTACTATATACTAAAGCAAAATGCGGCATGCCCTCACGAAATTTTCGCATTAATTCCAACGCGGGTAAGCGACGCGATACTTTTAACACAGGATGAATCAAGTGGCTTAAGCTAGCAATTTCCTTTTGTTTGTAAAGTTCAGAAAAAATATCTTTAACATGCACAATACCAATGATCGTACGAGTTTGATGATCATAAACAGGGTATCGGCTATAGCGGTGTTGATTAATAATATCTAAAGCTTCTTCCGCAGATTGCGTAGCATGAATGGTAATCATTTCATCGATAGGACGCATCACATCCGTTACTTTCAAATCACCTAAATCAAGCGTGTGTTCCAATATTTTTTTTTCATCTTTAGTTAATTGGCCATGTAAATAAGTACTACTTAATATTAATTTGATTTCAGATATAGAATAAAAATGATCCCCTGACCATCGCCTATTCAGTTGCAACAACTTAAGTAAAATATTCGAACAGCTATTCATGATCCAAATGACTGGATACATTAACCAATAAAATCCATATAACGGTAATGCTGTCCAAATGGATACCGTTTCTGCTTGTCGAATAGCAATTGATTTTGGTAATAATTCGCCAATCACGATATGCAAAAATGTAATCAACGCAAAAGCAAATGTTAGGGCAGTTGCATGTATAGCATCAATTGATACGATACCCATTTCATAAAATAGCGGTTCAAACAAATGAGCAAATGCTGGTTCACCAATCCATCCTAACCCTAATGAAGCAAGCGTGATGCCTAATTGACATGCGGAAAGATAAGCATCTAAATGTTTATTTATTTCGAATAAAATTTTCCCTCGAACACCATATCTACTTTTAATAGCAGCAATACGGGTATAACGTATTTTAACCATGCCAAATTCAGCTGCCACAAAAAATGCATTGAACAATACTAAAATGATTGCTATTAAAATCCAGAAAAAATTGATCATACCACTGAAGTACCTGATTTAAAGGACGAAAATTAAAATTGAATCAGAAATTTTATATTAACATAACTCATGTTACGCAGTCAGCGGGGACCGCTATGATATAATCATTTTATTCTTCCATTTTTGATTCTATTCCAAAAAGGAGGTGTCAAATGAAAATGAGATTGGCACTATTTGTTGGATGTTTAAGTTTTTTGTTTAGTAATTATGCAATAGGATATGGGTGCAATGGCTATTCTTGTGGAAAAAGCTATTATAGTCAACGTAGCAGTGGAAGTGGTTGTCCCGCTGAAAATTCTTGTGAGTGCGTTGATCCTGCTTGCCAGGAAGGTAATAGTTGTATGAGTATCAGTCAATGTTGCCAAGCGTTCGGGAACATTGGTAGATAAAAAGGTATTCTGTATACTGAAAGAATACTAATACCGGAAGGAAGCAAGGAAGCTTTGAAAAACTACATGTTCCCGTTCATTTTGTTGAGTATTTTTTTTGGTATTTTATGCGGTATTTTTTTCCCTCAACAAATGATTGCAATAAAATGGATAGGACAAGTATTCATTAACATGCTAAAACTCATTGTTTTACCCCTTATCTTTTGTGCACTTGTCAGTGCAATTGCTTCGATTGGCGCAATAAAAAAATTAGGAAGCATTGGTGTGTACACCTTGGGTTATGTATTATTCAGCGTTTCTATTGCTGTGAGCATTGGCCTTATTCTATTAAATACATTTCAACCTGGTAATGGTGTAGCGCCCAGTTTAATTTTAGCTAATGCAACGCCTATTGACTTAAAACCCGTTCCCTTTTCATCTTATTTACTAACGCTTTTTCCACCAAATATTTTGGAAGCAGCTGTAAAATATGAAATTATGCCGATTGTATTTTTTAGCATTGTGTTTGCACTTAGTTGTCTCTCGGTAGGTAAAACTGCTCATCCTGTTACTGATTTTATTTCTGGCTTAAGAGATATATTTGTCAAAATGGTTATTTGGTTGATGTATCTTACCCCTGTAGGATTATTCTCGTTATTAGCAGCAGCAATTGCTGAAGCTTCTCTACAGCATCTACTATTAAAAAGTTTAGGTGGCATGTTAATGTTCATTATTATTTTTTTATTTGGTTTATTTTTGCAAATAGTATGGCAATTAGCTGTCATCGTATTTTTAGCAGGTAAAAATTCAAAAGAATTTCTATCAACTGCATCAAATGCTTTGATCACAGCATTTGCCACATCAAGCTCAATGGCAACACTACCCGTCACAATGTTGGTTGCAAAAGAACAAAACATTAGCGATGAAGTTGCGCGTTTTGTGTTACCACTTGCAACCACCATTAATTTAGCAGGAACAGCTATGTACGAAGCAGTTTCTGCTCTCTTTTTCTGCCAAGTATTGGGTTATGATCTTTCCATACTCGCACAAATCGGCGTTTTTTTAACAGCCATTCTGGCTGGAATGGGGGCAACTGGCATTCCAGAAGGCGGATTAATCACAATGGTCATGGTTCTACGTGCGGTCAATGTCCCTGTTTCTGCAATTGGCTTGCTCTTACCATTCGATCGCATTCTTGATCGCTTCAGAACAATGACTAACGTTTGGGGCGATTTAGCGTGCGCAACTACTGTAGAATATTTTCATACTAAAAAAAATCGCTAGCTTATTTCGACTTGCTTTATCTTCCGAACGTAAATCACATCTGCTATCGCTGCTATTTCATTTAACAGTGCCCGAATAAAGGTGATGTTCTAATTAGAATCTAACATTATCAAAAACATATTCTGATAATATGTAATGAACAATGCGTGTAGGATGAATTTGATCCCAAAAGATATGTTCATCGGCATTGTTACAGGGTAATAATCCCTGATGGTAAGCTAAGCCTACTCGATAACTTTCAGGTTCGCCAAATGTATACCCTCCTTCCCAGCAAGCATGAGAAACATCTGTAATATTGACATGATATGTCTCGTTAAATTTAGCAGGATTAGTGATCACATCATTAAAAACATGATAAATATCGATATAAAAAAACTTTAATTGAGGATACGTTTGTTTAAAATTATAAATGGCAACATCAAGCTTTTGATTATGTAACAGACTAAGATCATGCAGTTTATCAACCATGTCATTTATTTTCGCAAATGGCGTATGCGATAAATCAGGCATATTTAGAATTAAAAAATATTTTGCACCATTTGCTATTAATGTCTCCATAGCCCACGTTATTTTATTCACTACTTTCTTAGTTAATATTTCTTTTGAATCAAATAAAGGAGAGATCGGAGCAAATAAATAATCGTTTCCACCTATCCATATAACGTATAATATCTTGCTCTTATTCTTGAATACAGAATCAATGAGATACTGATTAATTTCATTTTCTAGCGTGGTTGGAGCAATAAACTTATCGGTAGGAGCATGCAATACTGCGGTCGCGCCACCATATGCGTAAACTTTATAACCAACATAATATTTATCGTAGTAATGTTTGCCAAAATTTTCCGCCCAAGTTAATCCATTTGAGAAACGACCTTCAAAATAAGGCGGCGACCGAGGAATCACCCCGAGTAATAAACGATACAAATTACCATTGTCACTTAAACTATCACCAAAAAAAATAATTTGCTCAGGAACAAAAGCAAAACAATTGAGCCAACTTAATAACAAAAAAAGTATAAAAAAAAATTTACTCATACAACAACCATTAAAATTATTGATGACTGATGATTATAATGCTAGAATTGTGGCCATGTAAAATAAAAAGTGGTGCCCTTGCCAAGCTCAGAAGCCAACCAAATTCTACCGCCATTTTTTTCGATAATACGTTTTACAATAGCCAAACCCAACCCTGTGCTTTCATTAGGATCGCGCGTTTGTAATGTTTGAAACACATCAAAAATTTTCTCATAAAAATGAGAATCAATACCTGATCCATTATCGGTAATAGAAAATTGATAATATCTTGGAATTTGTTTATAACTAACATGAATCAATCCTTGTGGTTTATCAATATATTTGATGGCATTACTAAGTAAATTCAAAAATATTTGGGTGATAGCGGTTTTATTACACGTGATAATTGGTAAATGAGCATCCATCATAATATGAATGTGTTTAGGCGGAGATAAATTATCAATCACTTCATCCAAAATCTTTTTAATATCTACAATTTGCTCATCTTTACTAATGATGCCTGCGCGAGAATATTCTAAAATTCCATTAATTAATTTGTCTAAACGTTGTACACGCTGCTTGAGTAAATCAAAATGATTACGCGACTTTTCTGAGAGTTGTTCATATGAATCTTCCTGAATCCAATCAGTAAGATTCTCGATGGCTCTTAATGGTGCACGCAAATCATGTGACGCGATATAAGCAAATTGATCTAATGCATAATTAGATTCACGTAAATGAGTAGCTGTGTGGCGTAACTCTTTTTCTATTTTCTTTCTATGTTTAACTTCATTTAATAATTCATCACGCAACACCGTCGTGGTGCGTAATCTATTAATTAATTTGTCAAATGATCGGGCCAAATCTCCAATTTCACCATGCAACAATAAAAGAGAAGAATCAATGGATAGACTTAAATTTTCCATGCCCTCGCGCTCTATATTATCCTTTAATAAATTAATGGGTTGCGAAATAGAGCGCGAGCTAATAATGGTTAATATGAAAGAGACGATAATAGCATCGAGGAAAATAATCAATGTTGTATTTAAACTATTTTGTAACTTTTTGTTTGCATGTTTTACGGACAATTTCACAGAAACAATTGCCGATTCACTCGATGGTTGTTCCGAATGCCGATAATAATGGTTAATGATATTACCGATACTATACTTCAATTGTGAATAATTACTGCTTGGGTTTAATTCACTAATAAATGAAACATCTGTATGATCTGACAATCGTAAAAGGCGCGTTCGTTCATTTTCACTTAATCTTAGCTGATTTTCTAAATCTTTTGGGAAATTTGGATCGATATTTTTTACCTCACTAATTATTCTAATCAAAGCGGCTTCGTTAGCATAATACTCCTGTAAGGTTGTCTGTTGTCTAGTAAATAAATAATTTTCAAAATAATTATCAACCAATAATTGTTGGTATAAAAGCTTAAAAATCAAGTTATTCTTTTCTATCGTTTTCCCAAGCAAATCGACATTCTGCGGGATACTTTGTGGCGAAAGAGGTTGAATTAAAAATTTTAATTGGTTATAAAATATCATACTAACTAAAAAAGTAAGTAATGATAAAGAAAAAAAACTGAGTAATAACTTTTCTTTAATGGTTAACATGGTTATTGCCCAATAATATAATCTGATTTTTGCAACATACTATCTGGAACCGTAATACCTAATAATCTAGCTGTCGTCATATTAATAATCAGATACCCTCGCTCTGGTGATTCTGTATATAACCAAGCAGGTTCTGCTCCTTGTAAAATAAAAGCAGCTTTTCTTCCAGCTATTTTCCCGATTTCATAAGGATCAGCCACATATCCCATTAAAACGCCCTCTAACACATTATTTTTATTGCAACTAAAAGTAGGAATCTTTTTTTTGCGACTAATATTAATCACAATTTCACCGCCCTTGCTTTGCATAAAAGAATCACAAGCTAAATAAAGCGTATCATAACGTTTAGACTCTTGAAGTAATTGTAATAAATGATCCATATCAATGACGGCCAAATCAATTAACTGAATATTGCGCTTATTAAGTAATAATTGATATTCTTTGAATTGTATTTCAGAACTTTCATCTCCCTTATGATGAACAAACCCTAGTGTTTTTATATGAGGATACAATTGCTCAAAAAAGTAAAATTGCTGTGACGCTGGAATATAATTTCTTGAGCCTACTAAATTATTTTGTGATGATCTGAGAGAATTGATAAGGTTCATCTCTTCAGGATAAGCAACAAATGAAAACACAATAGGAACATGTTTAGTAACCCCTCTCGCAATCAACGTGCCTGGCGCTGCTAATGTATAAATCAAATCAAACTTCTGATTCACAAAAGATTGAATAATGTTAATTTGTTTTTCAAAATCTGCGTTTGGATTTTCATAATAAAACAAAACGTTTTGATTTTCTTTAAATCCATTTTCCGCAAGCCCGGCTTTAAAACCTTTAATAGCTTCAAGATATGTAATATTATTATTCCATTGCGAAATTCCAATTTTAAAAGGAATCTTTTTATCCCCGTGAAAAGACAAGTAATAAAAAAACTCGCTGGCTATTAATAGCAACAAGATAATTATAAACATCGGGGCAGTAGTCTGTTCGATTTTCTGGATAAACAACACAATAGATGGGCGAATAAATTTCCATTTGCCCTGTTGATATCCCAACCAAAACAAATTAATTATTCCTAGAATGAGCAAAGCAGGAACAATATAATCAATAGTTAGAAATTTCCATTTTAAGAATGTCGCATAATACACATTGTTGAATATGCTCGTTTGAGTATATCGATTGGAGAACTTATTCCATGGCGCAATAAACTGACCAGTTACTTTATCATAATAATAAGCTAAAGTATTATCCTCATATTTCACCAACCAACCTGATATTGGCTCAATCCATAAATCTAAATTGATGTTTGTTCTAACACCACGTTTCTCTGGTACACCAGGCAAATGACCTAGATTTTCTGTTTGATCAGCTTCATAATAAGCATGATATTTATATACAGTTAACCCATTTATTTTTTCTGTTTTGATATATTTAAGTAACGCCGGGGCATCATAATTAATATGCCAATAAAAATAACTGGATCGGTTAGAATAGCTTGGAGAAAACAAATATCCATAGCGTTTATTCAATTTATCAACTACTACATGCTGACCATTATACGGGTTAACATAATAAAGTCGTGAAACTGAAAAAATGGGTGAATCATCTAACTGACGAACATCAAAAACAACTTCTATCACAAGATAATGAGACGTTCTAGAAATCACGCGATAACCAAAAACTGTTTTGGATATTCTCTCGCCTTCAAACTTTTTTAATTGTTCATTGTAAAAATTATCCAAAGAAAATATATCTGCGGCGTATGTAAAATTGTTTGGTATTTTTTTAAAATGAGGCCCAATCAACATGATCCATACTGGAATAAATAAAATCAAAATAAAAGAAAAAATAAAATATAAAAATCCGTAAGTGATCAAATCTCGCAATTTATGCAACATGCGCATCATCATGATTGGTAGCCCACATTTATTGAATCAAACATTCGACAAATAGTCTAGCAACTGATCAATACGAAGAGGCTCGCATAAATAATTGCCCAATCCAAATAAATACCCTTGTGATAACAAAAAATGATGCTGCTCTTCTGTATCAATACCAGATGCAATAACATTTATTTTTAATTCTTCTGCTAGTTGCATAATAGATCGAAGAACCGTTGTAGTATATTCCTGATTTTCAATATCTTGAATAACAGACTGATGAATTTTTAAAGATGAAATAGGTAGTTTAGACAATTGATTAAGAAATGTAGAATCAATATTGAATGCATGAATAACGGGTTGAATAGATATCCCGTGTAGTTTTTCAATAATGGTTTCATTTTGAAGATATTGTAATAACATTGTCTCATCAATTTCTAAAGCGATATAGCGTGCTGGCAATTCTGTTATATGAAGCAGTTGTTTAATAGAATCAGAAATGTGATAATTTCCTAATTGGAACGGGGAAAGATTCATGTTAATAACAATTTCAAATAAACTTCTTTTTATATTTTTTATTTTAATATAATCGCGACTGATTCTTTCGATTGTCCATTTTGCAATAGGAATGAGTAATCCTGATTTTTCGGCTATTGATATAAATTGTTCTGGAAGCATTAAACCTAATTGTGGATGTTGCCAATGAATGATGACATCCAACCCTATCATTTTTTTGGTATGGAGTTCAAATCGTGGTTGATAAACTAAAAAAAATTCTTGGTCAATTTTCGTTGAATCTTGTAATGATTTCTCTAGTTCAATATCCGTTTGACCAATTTTATTTAACTCGGTTAAATAAAATTGAAACGTTCCACGCGCTGATTGTTTAGCACGTGCTAATGCAATATTAGCATTTTTTAATAATTCACTTAAACTTTCTCCTGAACCAGGATAATAGGAGATACCAATCGTTGAACTAACTCGTGCTTGATCAATGCTTAATTGATAAGGTATATTAATTTCTTCAATAATTTTTTGAGCAATCTTGGCAGCGTAAACATCAATATCTAATCCTGTAAGAAGAACAACAAACTCATCATCCCCCAGACGAGAAATAATCACTTCTTTTGGTAAAATATTTTTTAATCGCTTCCCTGTCTCTATAAGCATTTCATTGCCTGCTAAATACCCCAATGAATCATTAATAGACATAAAGTTATCTAGATCAACAAGCAAGATTGCTAATTCGTGATGAAGCCGTTTAGCTTCTGATAGAGAATACTCTGCAATTTCTTCAAAAGAATGTCTATTAATTAACCCCGTGAGATTATCATAATAGGCATAATATTTTAATTGCTTTTTTTGTTGATGAATAATTTTCTTTAATTGTGAACTTCTAATAACATTTAAAATGGTTTTCATCAATACAGTAGGCTCGATTTTATTTTTAATAAAATAATCTTCTGCGCCATTTTTTATTGCAGTAACAGCAACTTGTTCATCTCCTCTTCCCGTTAACATAATTACCGGGGTAAATTTTCCTAATTTTTCTTTAATTTTTTTTAATAAATCGATTCCATTCATATCTGGCAATTGATAATCCAGCAGAATACAATCCACTTCATGATGTTGAAGATAATCTAGCGCTTCTTTAGCATTAATTGCTTCTGTTGCTTCATAAGGTATACTAGCAGACTGTCGCAGCATACGTTGATAATACGCACGATCAACTACTTCATCATCAATAATCAGAAGTTTTATGCTGTGCATGCCAAAGCTCCGCTATTTCTTCCATTATAGCTGCTTCCATTCATGCTTGTTTGTCCATCATTCATGAACTAATTTACGCTATGTACTAATTTTGAGCATATAGAAAAATTAGATTAAAATAATCCGATTTGAAATTAAGAAATATCTCATCACCAGTAAACCTGTCAGTAATGTTAAAATACTACTAAATAGAGGTGGTTTATGCGATTAGTAGTTATCATGATATTTTTTATTTTTATAATTACATTTAACGATGCACATGCTGAATATTATTTGGTTCACTCCGTATTCGAACCACTCCCTGTATGTACACCATGCCCGAAACAACATCAGACATTCAAACATTCCTCAAAAAAAGTTTCGAATCATCATAGAAAAAGTCGATATAGTATTTCAATTTATTATATTTATGATCCTTACACCATCCATCCCTGCAGAATGATACCGCCCTGTTGTTACGAAAAAATGCAGTCTCATATCAAATCACGCGCCTATGTCCATTTCTCTTATGAACCAACGAGTGATTACAATACTACCGTGCGCGCTTACGAATATGATAGTTATGATATGCGCACCGCTGATGATGATGCCATGCATTATCCTGATGTGAACAATCAATATTAGTTAACAACTACTAACACTACTTCGTGCATAAATCTTGATCCTTGTACTTGTTCATTTTGGGCAAAAAATAGTGGATATTAATCATTTTGCATCTGAATTGTTGTTTCTAATTTTGATATAATAAGAGTTGTAATACAATTACTCATTGGAGGTGTATCGTGAGAGCAGAACATCCACACAATCAAAACCCAAACCAAAACCCAAACAAACCACAACAGCAACCACAGCAAAAACCACAGCAACAGCAAGAAAAACCCCAACAAAAACAACCTTGGGAACGACCTGACGAAACAAAGAAATAAAATATAAATATAACGATAGAAAAATAGAAAACCCTAGTGAACTTTTATTATTGAAGTGATCATGTTAATCACTAGGGGGTTTTTTCTTTCAAATCAAATTTATTGTCGAAATCGATTATCTTGATCGCACTCTCCTTGGAACACAGAATCATTCAATATTGTATTTGGTTTGCCCGCGATAATATCTGGAATCTTAATGGAAGGGGCTGCTTCTGGAATAATCTCTAACCACTGAGGGAATGCATTAACAATGGTAATCGTACTATTTGCATTGTGTTGAAATTGTTTTACATCTTTTTTAATTTTATAATGATGTTTGATTTTGTGTGCAAAGAATGCGTCATTATTATTTTGTTTGTTTTTTCGATTAAATTCTTTTTTATTTAACTTTCTAATTGCATAATAGGCGCTAGCAGCAGCGAAAATTATACCTATCCCACCAATGAAAGGAAAAATAATAAATAAAGGTATACTCACAAATGTCGCGATAACACTTAATACAATACCTGCTATACCCGCTCCTAATGTAAATGCTTCTCCTGTTGTTTTAGATAATAACCAAATTTTTTTTATTTTCATGGTGCGACCCTCCTTAGTTTCGTTATTTATTTTTTAATATGAATACAGTAGCAATACAGTAGCAGAATCAACCTTAAGAAAGACTTAAATTCAAAAAAGAAATCAAAATATACTTATTATTATTAGTAGAATTACTAAGAATAATAAGGGATATATAAGCTGGACTCATGCTAAATCCCTAGTGAAGATTTAATAAATCCATCCTCCTATCATGCGATAATAAAATTACGTTTTAATATTGGAGGTATGTATCATGATATTGATGTTTCATATCACTATTTTTCTTGGATTAATTGCCTTCGTTTCTGGTGTATATCTTTTCACTTGGTCTTCCCGAGTTGAAGATAAATGCTATAAATGGTGTGCATGGTTCTTTGGTTTGATTGTCACGATTATTGCTGTTTTAGGCCTTGCCTGCGTAACCTTATATGGTGTGAAATATCAACGTGAAAGTGGAATGGATAAGATGATGCGCCCCATGATGGAAATACAAAATAAATCCATGATGGATCAAAGAAGTATGCCTAAAATGATGACGAACCAAAAAAGCAAAAAGAATTAAAAAAACGGCACTCAAAAAATAAGCTCATCAAAAAACCCAGACCAAAGTTTTTGTAAAAAGCTTTTCCATGACCAGATATGTATTCCATCTTCAGTGAAACGATCATGAGGATCAAGACTAACGACACCATAGGTGTGAATTAATTGCTCTTCTTTCAATGCTCGAAGACCTTTGAGATGTTTATTATTGACAAGATTTGTTCCTTTTACTTCAAGCGCTAATTTGTTTCCAATTATAAAATCTACTTCAAAATGAGAAGCTGAGCGCCAGTATTGTAATAGCAAATTGATGCGTCGATAGGCAATAAAAGCACGGAGTTCTAATGCTATAAAATGTTCAAAAAGACGACCAAACAATTCAGATTTAAATTCGACACGACCTCTTCTCGCAAGTGAACTTACAATTCCAATATCAAATAAATAATATTTTGCGCGCGTGATCGCCTTTCGTTTGATAGTTGATAAAAATGGCGGAATAGAAAATCCAATAAGCGTATCATCTAATATTCCAAAATAGGATTCTACTGTGCGAACTGCCACACCACAATCACTCGAAATATTCGCATAATTGACTTCTTCACCATTGCAAAGTGCAACAACTTCAAGAAATCTTGCAAATCCTGATAAATTCCGCGTTAATGCTTCTGCTTTGATTTCCTCCTGAAGATAAGTGCCAATATAAGCTTTAAGATATTCGTGAGCATTTTCTTGTCCATAAAATTCAGGTAACCCAGTCGTATTCAAATAAGTTAAAAGATCAAAATGAGGTATCTCGTGCGAAGTGAGTGGTAATAACCATGCTTCAAATGCTCGGCCTGCCAGTAAGTTAACACCACCTCTACGTAATTTTCTTGCGTTGCTTCCAGTCAGTAGAAAAGTTTGCTTTCTTTTCACTATCAAACGATGAACTTCATCGAGTAATACAGGAAGCTTTTGAATTTCATCAATAACTACCAGGGTATGGGGATCTGTTTCCTCAGCGATGAGTGTTGGATTCAGTAGTAGTCGTTGGAATTGAGATGCATCAAGTAAATCATATACTTTCGCATCAAAAAGCGTTTGATCAATTAATGTACTTTTTCCTGTGCCACGAGGCCCAAAAAGAAAATAGCTTCTTTTTTTCAATAAATTAGGTAAATCTAATGCTCTGGGATACATATAATCAGCTACATTATTGCCGAATATTAATAATAATCGGCAATAATGTTGTTTGCAATAGACAATTAACATTTATTTATCTCTGAGAGAGAGTCACTACATTTATCGTGTTATCTGCGAGTGTCCCAAAATTGGCTACGCTAAAAACTTGAGATTTCCATATCTATGAGTATAGTGTTCCCAAAATAGCGCTGGAACCCGTCTGCAATATTGGCAGAGATGATAATCGTCTCAATCGCGCAAAAGGACATTGGATAACTCCATATTTCGCGTTAATAAATTCTGCTTCAAAAGATGTAATGACTCTGTTATTAATTGAGCGCCAATTCCCTGACGCTGAAAAGGGGGCTTAATCGCAATTTGTTCCAGCTCCATTACAGATTTTTTTCTAAAACCACTTTTTTGAAGCCATTGAATATAACCAGCAATCTGACCATCGTATACAGCCACGTACATCATAATTCTGGGTGAAGCCTTAAAATTACACTCAGCCCATTCCTTCGAAAACATTTGCCTTTGAAAACATTCACAATGGACATCAGATACAGCTACAATATCTTCACGGTCCATCATTCTTACTAATGGGTTGATTGGATTATTTTCGTTCATCTTTTACACCTCAATTTAGAAAATTTTACTCTCTTAGTGAGGTGTCCGTGAAGTCGGGGCTAGATCATTAATTATATGTGCTGAATTAACGGGCACTAACCCTCTCGAAATTGAAAACTCCAGACGGGTAATTGATGAAATACTTACTGACTACAGGCAACAGTAAATTTAAAGGCAATCAAATGAACTATCAAATAGCTTACGAAACAAATCCAAAATCAGAAGATATACAAGTATTAAATGATGGCATCATGGAACAAGCCAAACAAAAAAAGGGAATGAAACAACTCGATTTCTTTGCTTTTTTTATCCGTGATGAAAATGGAAAAGTTATTGGCGGATGCAGCGGCGACAACATGTATGGTGGCTTGTATGTTGGCCAACTATGGGTAACCGAATCATTGCGTGGCAATGGCTATGGCATTCAGTTAATGCAAAAAGCAGAAGCTTTGGCCAAAGAAAGTAAATGTAATTTCATCGCGGTGAATACATTTGACTGGGAAGCGCTGGATTTTTATAAGAAGCTAGGATTTTACGTGGAGTTTGAGCGTAAGGGCTTTGATAAGAATTCGGTATTTTATTTTTTAAGAAAAGATTTAATATGAAATCTATTAATTTTAAGCTACTAACAGAAAATGATTTACCAGTTTTACATAACTGGTTTCAAAAGCCACATATTAAGCAATGGTATGCCCGTGACGAAAATTATACTCTAGGCATGATTAAAGAAAAGTATCTGCCTAGAATATTTAACCCTGAATCAATACCAAATTTTATTGTTTACGCTGACAACACACCGATTGGGTATATTCAACTTTACTGCGTCAACGATTCTTTTCCTGACGGAGTGACAGATTATAATCACCCATTATTTGATAACTTCAAGCCAAATGAAATTGCTGGGGTAGACTTGTTCATCGCAGATGAAAACTATCTTAAAAAAGGCTATGCAACATTAGCTTTAACTAATTTCATCAAGGAATATGTGCGAGGAAAATTTATTCTATTAGTCACTGATCCGCTGAAAATTAATAAAAATGCTATTCAGTTTTTTGAAAGAAATGGCTTTAAAAAACTACTATCCGATCAGCCTCCATCAATTAACGAACTTTTGGTGCTACATGTCGCATAAAGATGAAAGACAACAATTATGGATTATTTTATTAATTGTATTTATTGGATTTGTTGGTACATCAATTGCTTATCCCATTTTTCCACCTTTGTTTTTACATCCAGCACATGGTTCAATTATTCCTTCTACCTGGTATGAAAATGCGAGAAGTATTTTTTTGGGAATTGCACTAGCTGCCTATCCTTTAGGGCAGTTCGTAGGATCACCTATTCTTGGTGGATGTTCAGACCGATATGGACGCAAGCCAATGCTGATTTTAAGCCTGACAGGAAGTGTATTCGGTTACTTTCTTTCAGCACTATCATTGCAATTTAATTGGTTATGGATATTACTGTTAAGCCGTTTTTTAACAGGATTAATGGAAGGCAACCTTGCTATCGTAAGAGCAATGGCTACTGACTTAGAAAGCATTAGCAAGTATAAAAGCATTGGAAGAATTAATGGCATGGCGGCCATTGGTTACGTGATGGGACCATTACTAGGTGGGTTCCTTTCTGATAACACTATTGTTCATTGGTTTTCTTTTGCATTTCCATTTTTCCTGGCGATGCTATTTTCCATAGCAGCAGTATCGCTGGCTATTTTCAAATTATCTGAAAAAGCAGGGCCGATATCACTTCATGAACTAACAATACTGCAGAGATTCAATTTAGTCACACGTTTCAAAATAATATTTCAAAGAAGTGAAGCTTTGAAATATTTACTTATAGTTAGCACAATTTTCACATTTGCAGTTGATATTTTTTATGAGTTTGGACCAGTCTATTTAACAGGATTATGGTCAATGACACCCGCTGGGATTGCCATTTATAATGCAGCATTATCTTTTACATTAGCAGTTGGCTCTGCTTGGCTCCCACACCGTTTATCTCTTCATTTTGCAATTAAACGCGTTGTTGTAGTGGGAATGCTTACAACAACTATTATTTTTGTATTAATGGCAATCTTTCCATCGCAAATTTTTGTATTTCTACTGTTTGGAATAGTAGGTTTAAGTATTGCAACGGTAAATACGAATATGACAATCCAGGTTTCTAATTCCGCTGACAAAACGACTCAAGGCGAAGCAATGGGTGCTCAACTTAGCTTGCGAATGTTAGGTGACGCTATTATTTGCTTAGTGGGCGGGTTTTT
>MGXW01000029.1 GCA_001801495.1 Gammaproteobacteria bacterium RIFCSPHIGHO2_12_FULL_37_34 | reverse complement strand
AAAATATACCTGTATATTTTCACGGTTTGTGTTGAAATATAAAGGTATATTTTACATGCGATGGGAATAAGTTTAGATTCTTCTTAAGCGGGCACTCCTGATTTAGAATCACTGCTGGATGTTTATTTTTGCAGCGCTGGTTTGGCTTTGTTTATATAATTCATACTCAAGCGAACCTTCACTATTTTGTACCTGTTCAGAGAAAACATCGAATTGTTTTTGATCAGGAACACGGCCAGATTCGATAGATTTTACTGCGATTACCGCATAGCCATTCGGTAAGCGGGTCATACCATAAACCACATTCTTGGTAATGGCAGGATTGGGTAAACGAAAAGCCGTATCTAAAATTGCCGGATCAACTTTATTAGAATAACGACCTATATACCCGGTTTTTGCCCATTTAAATCCATAGGTATTGGCTAGTTGCTCTGGATTCATACCTGAAGATAATTTCGCTTGAAAATTGTTGGCAAATTTTTCTGCTTGAGCCTCCGCCTCTTCGGTTCTCAGTTTATCTTCAATTTGCTTAGAAATACCTTCTAAAGGTAATAATGCTGATGCAAGATGTGATTTAACACGCAAAACAATCATTGTTTCTGGATTAATCTGAACAACATCACTATTGTTTTGCACCTCAAGCACATCCCTACTAAAGGCTGTATCACGTATTTTTTTATATTGTGAAATATCTTTCCCTGGCTTATCTTGAGCAAACAATTCACTGGTTTGAATAGGTAATCCAAGTGTTTTGGAAGCAAATGCTAATGAATCAGGATGCTCGTAAGTTGTGTTGGCAAGTTGTTCGCGTAATTCAGCAAATTTTTCTTCGGCATGTTGATGAACATAAGTTTCTTTCACTTTATTTTTAATGTCCGCAAAAGGCTGAATTTTTGGTTCTTTAAAATCAATCGCGTTAACAATAACATATCCTTTATCTGTCTTAATAGGTTGGGTAAACTGACCTGATTGAGTAAGACCAGCTACGTCTTTTTGAAATTCGGCAGGAACTTGATTTAAAGTCATCCATTCCCCAGAAAGCGTACCTGGATAATCACGAGAAATAGTAGCGAAATATTGTCCTTTTTCTAATGCTTGAACAAGTTCATTTGCCTTGTCTTCCGCGTAAGAAATTTGTGCAGGTGATGCATCTGGTTGAATAGGTACAATAATATCAGCTAATTTCCATGCGGTTGGTTGGGTATAGGAGTTAATATTTTCATTATAGAACGTTTTTAATATAGTATCCGTAGGATTGATTTTAGCTGCAATATCGTTGATCGACAACTCAAGATATTCAACATTCACTTGTTCCGGTGTCATAAAATCTTTTTGGTTTTTATCATAGTAAGCTTTAATTTTTTCTTGAGAAATGTTAATCGGCTGTAAAAGAAAATATTGCAGCGGAATATTAATATATTCGATATCACGTACTTGGTTGACGAGTGCAATGGTATAGTTCGTCTCATCAGGTAAAGCAAAAGAGGTAAACAAAATACCTAACCTCGGTTGATCAATAAGTAAACTCGTTTTAATTAAATCAAGAAATTCGCTAGTAGAGAGCAAAGTTGAAGATAAGATTTCTTGAAAGCGCTCAATTGAAAATTGACCATCCACCTGAAATTCTGGCATGCTTTGAAGATAATTGTCGATTTGACGATCAGAAATTCGAAATCCTTCAGCAACAGAAGCTTGTTTCAACACTTCAATATCAATTAAAGCATGTAATGCACGATTTTTTAAAGTAGATTCGTCTTTAGTAGTAGGATTATTTGAACCATATTGCGCTTGAACTTGACGGCGCAATCGTTCATAAGCAACGGTGAGTTGCTCACGCGTGATTTCAACACCATTTACTTCGGCAACAACATTACTACTTGGTGTGCCAATAAAGTAACTGTGAATACCCAATAACGCAAAGGATAAAATGATGACCAAAATGATCACCCCTGCTATCCAACCTTGGGTATGTTCGCGAATAGATTGCAGCATTTCTCAAAACTCTCTTATAAAACGGAGTGGACGGGACTCGAACCCGCGACCCCCGACGTGACAGGCCGGTATTCTAACCAACTGAACTACCACTCCACTTAGTCCTAAACAACAATGAAGATGCATCTGAAAACAATAACAATCGCTGTTTAGGGTGATCGTCACATGGGTGCTGAGGGGATCGAACCCACGACCTTCGCCTTGTAAGGGCGACGCTCTCCCAGCTGAGCTAAGCACCCATTTTAAGATAGATGTTCTAAGATTTCGCATCCTCTTTCACAGCATCTTTCAATGCCTTACCCGCCTTAAAGCCAACTACTTTTGTCGCTTTAATCATGATTTTCTCACCTGTTGAAGGATTGCGCCCCTCACGAGCAGCACGTTCTTTTACTGTAAACGTACCAAAATTCACAATCACAACCGGATCTCCTTTTTGCAAAGACACTGTTATGCCATCCAACAATACATCAAGCGTACGCGCTGCAGCTGCTTTTGGTAAATCAGCTTTTTCTGAGATAAGATCAACTAATTCTGCTCTATTCATAATCACTCTCTACAGTAATCCATGTGAACCCACCCCCTGCAATAAGTTGTAGGATAATCTTTATAGATACGCTTTACACGCACCTATAGGAATGATGGGAGTAAACTAACAGGCCACATTGCTCACATCCTTTTGAGCCAGGGCATGAATGAAGAGTGAGTTATACCAATAGGAGGAAACAGATGTCAAGTAACAACCTGGATATTTTCTCAACCACATTCTAAGTTAATGGGTTCTCATTCTATCAGGCTTATCTGATTTACGTATCTTCTTACCCATCCCGCCTGGTAGCAAATGAGATCGCATCTTTTTGGCTTTGCTAGGCAATTTATCAGGGTAGCCATTAATCGATAAACTCAGTACTTCA
Source organism: Gammaproteobacteria bacterium RIFCSPHIGHO2_12_FULL_37_34 (assembly GCA_001801495.1). Lineage (GTDB taxonomy): Bacteria > Pseudomonadota > Gammaproteobacteria > DSM-16500 > DSM-16500 > Aquicella. Next base: position 5,788 of record MGXW01000029.1, on the reverse strand, counting down.
TCAATCCAACGAACCGGTTTGATATTTAAATCTTGTTTAATATTATCTGGAATTTCCTTTAAATCTTTCACATTTTCAACAGGGATAATGACATTTTTAATGCCACTGCGATGCGCTGCTAATAGCTTTTCTTTCATTCCTCCAATTGGCAATATTTCTCCCCTTAAAGTTATTTCCCCTGTCATAGCATAATCAGCGTAAACAGGTAAATGCGTTAATACAGATACTAATGCTGTACACATACTGATGCCTGCACTAGGCCCATCTTTAGGTGTGGCGCCTTCAGGAACATGAATATGAATGTCATGCTTATCAAAGAAATTCTTTTGAACACCTAACAAATGAGACCGCGCTCTTACAACAGAAAGGGCTGCCTGGATCGATTCTTGCATGACTTCACCAAGCTGCCCTGTATAAATGGTTTTACCTTTACCTGGGAGAATAACAGCTTCTATGCTCAATAATTCACCACCAACCTCCGTCCACGCCAAACCCTTCACTTGGCCAATTTGGTCTTGCTGATCGGCTATATCGTAACGGAATTTTCTTACACCCAAATAATGCTCTAAATCATCTGGTTCAATCTTGGTTTTTTCCGCTTTGGTTTTTAACAATACTTCTTTTACCACTTTACGACAAATCTTTGAAATTTCACGTTCAAGATTACGCACACCAGCTTCGCGCGTATAATAGCGAATAATGTTTTGTACAGTCTCAGCCGGTATTTCTATCTCCGAATTTTTTAAACCTGCAGCTACTATTTGCTTTTGAATTAAATGCCGTAAACCAATGTTAACTTTTTCATCTTCGGTATAGCCTGGAATACGAATCACCTCCATACGATCACGAAGTGCTGGAGGAATATCAAGCGTATTTGCAGTTGCCATAAACATGACACTCGAAAGATCGTAATCTACTTCCAGGTAATGATCATTAAACGAATGATTCTGCTCAGGATCCAATACCTCCAGTAAAGCTGAAGCCGGATCACCACGAAAATCCATAGACATTTTGTCAATTTCATCCAACATAAAAAGAGGATTATTCACGCCACATCTCGATAATTTTTGAACAATTTTACCAGGCATAGCACCAATATAAGTGCGCCTATGACCACGGATTTCTGCTTCATCACGCACACCGCCTAACGACATTCGAATAAATTTTCGACCTGTGGCATTTGCGATAGATTGTCCTAAAGAAGTTTTTCCTACACCTGGAGGACCAACTAAACAAAGAATAGGGCCCTTCAATTTTTTAACTCGCTTTTGCACAGCCAAATACTCAATAATACGTTCTTTTACTTCTTTCAACCCATAATGTTCTGCTTCCAATACTTTCTCAGCAGCTTGTAGTTTAACACGGGTATGCGTGCGCTTGTTCCATGGTAAAGATAACATGACATCTAAATAATTACGCGATACCGTCGCTTCAGCTGATTGCATAGGCATAGCTTTTAATTTGTTTAATTCTGCAACACATTTTTCATGTGCTTCTTTTGACATGCCCGCTTCTTCAATTTTCTTAGTTATCACTTCAAATTCATTCGGGACATTTTCAATTTCATTTAATTCTTTTTGAATTGCCTTAATTTGCTCGTTTAAATAATATTCGCGTTGCGTTTTTTCCATTTGTCGTTTAACACGTCCTCGAATTTTTTTCTCTACTTGTAACAAATCAATTTCGTTTTCTAAAAGAGACATCAATTTTTCAAGCCGTTTGGCTAAATTTTCCATTTCTAACAGTTTTTGTTTCTCTTCTAATTTGATACTAAGATGTGCAGCTATGGTATCCCCTAATCGACTAGCATCTTCAATCGCCAAGATAGATGCCATAATTTCAGCGGGAATTTTGCGATTTAATTTTACATATTGTTCAAATTGGGAGCGTAAAGAACGAACAAAAATCTCAATTTCACGAGTTTCTGTTTTGTTAGTCTCTTGTTGTTCGCCTTCTGCTTTGTGTCGCTCTGTGACCTGATTTTCAATTAATCGAACATCTGCAAGAAAATAATCTTTGTTATCAATAAAACGGATGATTTTGCCCCGCTTCACACCCTCTACTAATACTTTTACTGTGCCATCAGGAAGTTTTAACAATTGCAAAACAGTAGCTAATGTCCCGACATCATACATCCCTTGTTCAGTGGGTTGATCGTCTGTTGCATTGCGTTGCGTCACTAGCAAAATTTGCTTATCTGCAGCCATGGCCACTTCTAAAGCCTTGATGGATCGTTCACGCCCTACAAAAAGTGGGACAACCATAAAAGGATACACAACAACATCTCGTAATGGTAATACCGGAACGCTTAATGTATTCGTATCAGGCGGTATAGAGGCCATAGAAGGCTCCTTCAGTTAGGTGATGTTTATTATTCAGCAGCCGTTTGTTGATGTTGCTCTTGCTGTTCGTAAATAATGATAGGCTTAGTCTCACTGTGAATCGCTGCCTCATCAATAATAACTTTAGAGACATGGCTTAAGGATGGAAGTTCATACATGATATCTAATAAAGCTTTTTCCAAAATGGAACGCAACCCTCGTGCGCCAGTTTTCTTTTCTACACAGCGCTCAGCAATCGTTTGTAATGCCGCGCCGCGAAACTCAAGAGCGACACCTTCCATCTCAAAAAGCTTTCGGTATTGCTTAATTAAAGCATTCTTAGGTTCAGTTAAAATACTCATTAATGCTTGTTGATCTAATTCTTCGAGTGTAGCGACAACGGGTAATCGACCAATTAATTCAGGAATAAGGCCATAGCGAATTAAATCGGATGGTTCAACATCGCGTAAAATTTCACCAATTGCCTTTGCATCTTCCTTACCATGAATTTCTGCAGAAAAACCAATACCGGTTTTTTCAGATCGATCCCGGATAATTTTTTCTAATCCAGCAAATGCACCTCCACAAATAAAGAGAATATTGCGTGTATCCACTTGGATAAATTCTTGTTGTGGATGTTTCCTGCCACCCTGAGGTGGTACAGATGCAATCGTGCCCTCAATCAATTTGAGCAATGCTTGTTGCACTCCCTCTCCTGAGACATCTCGGGTAATAGAAGGATTTTCAGACTTACGAGAAATTTTATCGATTTCATCGATATACACAATACCCATCTGAGCTTTTGTAACATCGTATTCACAACGTTGCAAAAGCTTTTGAATAATGCTTTCAACATCTTCACCCACGTAACCGGCTTCAGTTAGTGTCGTTGCATCTGCAATCACAAAAGGAACATTTAACAAGCGGGCAAGTGTTTCAGCAAGCAAGGTCTTACCACTTCCTGTTGGCCCGATCAGTAAAATATTACTCTTATTGAGTTCGACATCATCACTTTTAGAATGACTACGAAGACGCTTATAGTGATTATAAACGGCAACAGAAAGTACTTTTTTTGCCTGTGTTTGCCCAATAACATAATCGTCTAATGTACGCCGAATTTCTGTTGGCGCCGGTAATTTAGGCAAAGAATCAGAAGGAAGGTTTGTTTTATTGTCTCTCGCCTCTTCGTTGATAATATCGTTGCAAAGCAACACGCATTCGTCACATACATAAACCGAAGGCCCAGCAATAAGCTTTCGTACTTCATGTTGACTCTTGCCACAGAACGAGCAGTGAAACACTTTATCTCTGCCACTGTTGCCACGTTGGTCATTACTCATAGGAGAGTCTCTTTAAGGTTATTCCCAATAAATAGGGATGGTTTATCCAAATTCAACTACCCATACCTATAATATTACTTTTTATCTGTGCGAGAATCGAGGATCTTATCAATAATTCCATAATCTTTAGCTCGCTCAGCAGTCATGAAATAATCCCTATCTGTATCTTTTGAGATGACGCTTTCAGGTTGGCCTGTATGTTTGGCTAAAATTTGGTTTAATTTTGTTCGAACCTTCAAAGTTTCTTCAGCATGTATCGCAATATCGGATGCTTGCCCCTGAACTCCCCCTAAAGGTTGATGAATCATGACACGCGCACTAGGTAAACAATGCCGTTTGCCTTTTGTGCCTCCTGCTAAGAGTAGCGCACCCATACTCGCTGCCTGCCCCATACACATTGTACTTACATCAGGCTTTATAAACTGCATAGTATCATAAATGGCCAATCCTGCGGTAACTACACCGCCAGGAGAATTGATGTAAATAGAAATATCTTTATCGGGGTTTTCAGACTCTAAAAACAATAACTGGGCTATAACAAGATTAGCGAGGTAGTCATCGATTGGGCCCCCTAAAAAAATGAGCCTATCTTTTAGCAATCTAGAATAAATATCAAATGCGCGCTCTCCTCTGGCAGTTTGCTCAACCACCATCGGTACTAAATTGGCTGTAATTGCATGTTTTAATTCAGCAGACATAATTTTTCCTTTTAGTTCAATTATACATGAATACCTTTCAGTTCAGCATAACTCATTGTCTTCTCTTCTAGGTGAGCGCCTTCTAATAATTGGTCCATCACTTGATCTTCCAGAATCTGTGCTTCTATATCTTGAATACGTTCTTTTGATGAAAGCCAAGCCACTACTTCTTGTGGTTTTTGATATAAAGAGGCTATCTCTTGAATGCGTTGCTTGACGCGTTCTTGATGAGCTGTCATCCGTTCTTGCTTGGCATACTCCCTAATGAGCAAGCCAAGTGCTACTCGCTTACTAGCCACATCTTTAAATGAAGCTGTTTCAACGTCAGTATGTTGATGATGCGCATGATCATGATGTTCCGGATAAAGTTCATCATGAATACGCTTGGCTTCACGTTCCACTAAGGATTTGGGAACTTCTATTGGATTTTGTTCTAATAAATATTGAAAAATTTGATTTTTCAATTTCTCCTTTATTAAACGATCGCATTCTTGTTGCAATGTTTGTCGAATTTGATCTTTTAAATCGCTTTCATGACCACTTGCAATACCTAATGTTTGAATAAATTGCTCATCAAGCTTCGGTACATCAGCTTCGTAGACTTGTTTGATGGTTACAACAAAATCTACTGGTTTGCCTGCTCGTTCAGTAACTGTAAAATTTTCTGGGAATTTTAATTGCAATGTTCGTTTATCACCCGCTTTGCCACCCATTAAGCCTTCTTCAAACCCAGGTAACATACTATGACTACCCAGTTCTAATGGAAAATCTTTAACGGAATGCGCTTCATCGGATTGACCTTCAAACACAGCATAATAATCAATCACTACTCTATCACTCATTTGTGCGATACGATCGATGACTTGCCATTTGGTTTGTTGTTTGCATAGTTTTTGAATAACCTGATCAATATCTTCAGATTGTATGTCAACTACTGGTTTTTCCACTGTTTTAATTGTCACCTGAACATTGTTAAATTCAGGTAACACTTCAAAGGATGCTATATATTCTAAAGGCTGATTAGGCAACATTGTTTTAGGCTGAATGTGAGGGGTATTAATAGGTTGAAGCTGATTATTTTCAATAGCTTCATAAAGAGACTTTTGAATCACCTCCCCCCACGCTTCTTGCCAAGCATCGTTACTAAACCGCCGTTTAATATAATCGATCGGAACTTTTCCTGGACGAAATCCTTTTATATTTGCTTTTTTTGCATATTGAGCAATATGTTGATTATAGGCTTGCGCAACACGATCAGCGGGTACAGTAATGGTTAATTTACGCTCAACACTGCTTACTTTCTCAACAGACACTTGCATGATATAACCTCATGTATATAAATAAGAGAATTTGCGAAAGGAGAGACTCGAACTCTCACGGGTTACCCCACTGGAACCTAAATCCAGCGCGTCTACCAATTCCGCCACTT
>MGXW01000028.1 GCA_001801495.1 Gammaproteobacteria bacterium RIFCSPHIGHO2_12_FULL_37_34 | reverse complement strand
TAGGTTCTATCTGACCTCCAAATTCTGAAAGATATTCAGGAAAATGTTTCCAATTAGGTCCGCGCTGTTGCAGTAAAATTTTATGATTTTTTGTTAGTATAAGACAGCCGACATAGCGACGCTTGAAATTTTTTTCATCAATTTGTAGCAGATCAATATGTTGAATAGATTGTATGGATTTAATCATTATTGCTTAACCTGTAATTCATGAATCCTGTGGTCTTTCCAATATAGCACAAGCCAGCTGCATTGCCTGTGCAATAGATATAAAATCTACTGAATCAATCTGTAATATACCAAAGCGAAAAACAGATCCCCATCGATTCTTATCGCGAATAAAAATCAAATGAGGAATGAGTGGTCGTATTGGAGCATCTGTTGTGCGTAGATCATAGCCAAATTTATTGTCCGAATTCACATTTTAAGATAAAATGAAAGAAAACCGGAGGGAATATGGCTTACAAAAAAACATCGAGCTATGTCGCAAAACCAGTTAATGATAAAGGTTATGCAACCTATACGGATGATGAAAACCGCGTTTGGCAAGATCTTATCACGCGTCAAATTCCTATTGTCGCTGGACGTGCTTGTGATGAATATATGCATGGAATTGATTTATTAAATTTTCCAAAAAATAGAATTCCACAATGTCCTGACGTTTCTTCAGTATTACAAGCAGAAACCGGTTGGGCATTAGAACCGGTTCCCGCGCTTATTCCTTTTGATCAATTTTTTAACTTACTTGCCAATAAAAAATTTCCAGCCGCAACATTTATTCGAAGACGTGATGAACTTGATTATTTACAAGAACCTGATATTTTTCATGAAGTATTTGGTCATTGTCCCTTACTCACGAATCAAGCCTATGCTGATTTTACCCAGACCTATGGTAAACTCGGTTTGCATGCCTCTCCTGAAGATAGAGTCATGCTAGCAAAATTATATTGGTTTACAATTGAATTTGGTTTAATTGAAACTCATTCTGGATTACGCGTATATGGTGGTGGCATTCTTTCTTCTAAAGATGAAACAATTTACTGTTTAGAAAGCCCTATTCCACAACGCAAACCCTTTGATGCTTTAGATGTGTTGCGCACACCCTATAGAATTGATATTAAACAACCCATTTATTTTGTGATTAATCACTTTAACGTATTATTCCAGTTGATTGATATGGATTTAATTGCTTTAATTCAGAAAGCACGTCGATTGGGAATGCATCAACCATTATATCCTGTTGGAGAAAAAAATGTCTGAACTACATACGATACGTTGCGTTGCCTGCGAAGGCGGCATGCCTCCGCTCACTCACGATGAAATCAACCAATTGCTTATTCAAGTGAAGCAATGGCAAGTGAGCGCGGATAACAAACAAATTAGCCGTCGTTTTACATTCAAAAATTTTTATAAAACAATGGCATTTGTGAATGCTATCGCATGGATTGCCAATCAAGAAAATCATCATCCTGATTTAGAAGTTGGTTTTAACTATTGTCTAGTTCATTATTCTACACATGCTATTAATGGTCTTACTAAAAATGATTTTATTTGTGCAGCGAAAATTGATGCGTTGGAAGCAAACTAGTTGAAAATAAATATTGGTATTCCTAAAGAAATCACATCTGGCGAACGTCGTGTTGCAGCCACTCCAGAGACGGTCGCAAAAATGCTTGCTGCGGAATTTAGCGTGTTTATTGAATCGCATGCTGGATTAGCTTCTTATAATCTTGATGAAGATTATGTGCGCGCAGGCGCTGAAATAAAAGCAACCGCTAAAGAATTATATGAGCAGTCTCATGTTATTTTAAAAGTTCAAGCACCTAGTCTTGATGAAATTGATTTCATAAATGAAAACGCTGTACTAATTACTCCTCTAACCCAATCAACCGAATTAATTAATAAAATAAAAACAAAAACAATCAACGTATTTGCACTCAATTTGTTACCACGCATTGCACGAGCTCAATCCATGGATATTCTAAGCTCCATGAGTAATATTGCAGGTTACAAAAGTGTTATTTTAGCTGCTCATCATCTCACTAAATTTTTTCCTATGTTAACAACAGCAGCTGGCACTATTCTTCCAGCAAAAGTAATCGTCATTGGAGCAGGTGTAGCAGGATTACAGGCAATTGCTACTGCACGGCGCTTGGGTGCAGTTGTCATTGCATGTGATACTAGACCTGCGACAGAAGAACAAGTAAAAAGCTTAGGAGCTAGCTTTGTTAGTCTAGCAACCTCACATGAACAATCTGAAGATAAAAGCGGTTATGCTAAAGAGCAATCTGCTGATTTTTATAAACACGAGCAAAATATAATCAGCCCATACATGAAAGATGCGGATGTTATTATTACAACAGCTTTAATTCCTGGAAAACGCGCACCCTTATTAATTACCGAACAAATGGTAAAAGAAATGAAACCGGGTTCAGTTATTGTTGATTTAGCCATTGAACAGCAAGGAAACTGCGCGCTATCAGAGCTTGATAAAATTGTCGTTTTACATCACGTTACAATTATTGGGTTAAGTAATTTACCAAGCATGATGCCTGTACATGCTAGCCAATTATATGCTAAAAATATATGGTCATTTTTAAATTATATTGCAGCACAGCTTCAATCAGGTACGTATGATAAGAGTGATGAAATTGTTAAGAGTTGTATGGTATAACTAATCTAGAAAATAACAGGAACCCAGCATGTCAACCCATATTGGAATAACAGATATATATATTTTTATCCTAGCCGCATTTTTAGGCTATCAATTAATTTCTCGTGTTCCTTCATTGTTACACACGCCACTCATGGCTGCTACCAATGCAATCTCGGGCATTGCACTAATTGGTTCGCTTGTTATTGCTGGTGAAAATTACAACATCATCACGAATATTCTAGCCTTTGTTGCAGTTACTTGTTCAACAATTAATGTTGTCGGTGGATTTTTAATTACAGATCGCATTCTGAAAATGTTTAAGAAAAAACCAACCCATCCATCATGAGCATCATTCAATTTTGTTATATTCTTTCTGCAATCTCATTCATTTTGGGTATTCGGGCTTTAAGCTCTCCAGAAACTGCTAGACGTGGTATGAGTTTGGCTGCATTGGGTATGCTGATTGCTATCATTGGCACGCTGTTTAACCAGCGTATTGTTAGTTATCAATGGATCATAGCGGGATTAATTACTGGAACAGCATTAAGTATTCCCATCTCCCTCTGGGTTCCGATGATTAACATTCCACAACGGATTGCCTTATCTCATGCTGGCGGTGCATTGGCTGCCTCCCTCATTGGTATTGCAGAATATTATCGCTATCGAACCACATTAGGACCGATGAATGTTGGCATTATTGGTTTTGAAGTGGTATTGGGTGCACTTACTTTTACTGGTAGTTTAATGGTAGCAGGAAAATTACACGGCTTATTTCCATCGCGACCTATTACTTATAAAGGACAAAATATTGTAAATATTACTTTGTTTGTAATAATGATTGGTATGTTGATTTATCTCATTTTATATCCTTATGTTAATTTTATTTTTTATACCTTATTAAGCTTAGCATTCCTATTTGGCGTGTTTTTAGTCGCCCCGATTGGTGCAGCAGATATGCCTGTTGTCATTGCATTATTTAATGCCTATGGCGGATTAACAGGTGCAGCCATGGGATTTATGCTTGCCAATCATATTCAAATTATTACTGGCGCCTTAGATGGAGCCTCCGGATTTATTCTTGCCATCCTTATGTGCAAAGCCATGAATCGTTCAATTAGAAATGTATTATTTGGTGCATTCGGCAAAATGGATACGCAAGAACAAACTGCCATCTCTGAAATAAATGATAAACAAGCAAAATCATTATCTATTGAAGAAGCATTACAATTTTTTGAGCATGCTCAATCAGTGATTATTGTTCCTGGTTTTGGTATGGCGGCATCGCAAGCACACCATGCATTGCGTGAATTCGCTGACAAATTAAAAACCAATGGCATTCATGTGAAATATGCCATTCATCCTGTTGCGGGCAGAATGCCAGGACACATGAATGTCTTATTAGCTGAAGCAAATGTACCTTATACTGATCTTTTCGAGATGGATGAAATCAACAATGAATTTGTGCATACTGATATTGCTTTAGTTGTAGGGGCCAATGATGTAACAAATCCCGCCGCACGCAATGTTAAAACAAGCCCCATTTATGGCATGCCTATTTTAAATGTGGATCAAGCAAAAAAAGTTATTGTTTGCAAACGCAGTTTAAACCCAGGATTTTCTGGAATAGAAAATGAACTTTATTTTCATGATCATACTTGGTTATTATTTGGTGATGCGAAAGATAGTTTAACAAGGCTTGCCTATGGGTTTAAGCGGAGTTGGTAATAACTGAGTGATTTATGTTATAGTCGCCAGCGTTAAGAAAACGTTCGTTTGTTAGATAATCGATAGCTTTTAAAATATGCAAATTATTTAATCATCCAACTATAAAAGTGATAATCACATGAAGAGTGGAATAAAGAGTAGAAGAAAAAAATCAGCAACGTCTATTTATAACCTTCCTGATGAAATTTTAAAGAATATTGGTGAAAACTTAGATATAGCTGATTTAAGTCGTTTCTCAAGAAGTTGTCGCGGCTTCTTCAATAGTTCATTGCAAGAACGTAAAAAGAGACATCCTGAAAGGATTAGACATAATCTGCAACAACTTAATTGCGATAAAAGAATTTTTAATGGACAAAACGAAGTAATTTATGGGATTGCAACATGTGGAAATGCACTTCTCACTTCCGGTAGACACTCAATAAACGCTTGGAATATTGATACAGGCGCAATTTTATGGACTTATTCTGGCGAGCTCTATCTAGGTGAGAGATTATGGGTAGTTGATGGAAAAGCTATATGCGCAGGGAGTAAAAAATCAGATAAAGGATCTTTCGATTACGATAACATCATTCTGGTTATCGATGTTGAGACTGGAGAAGCATTATCAGTTATAAAACATCCAGAATTAAAAGCAGAATTAACAACCGTTATAGACGGTCAAATTATTACAAAATTAAGAAATGGAGACATTAATTGTTGGGGTTTATCAGGTAAATTAATAAAAAATTACCAACCAGCTATTAACATGCCGTTGATTCCTAAGTTTTTAGCAACCAAGCGCTATATTGCTGACATTAATGATAAGCAAATCACCATTATTAATCGTGAAAATGACAAATCAGTTAATGTCACTGCTAGCGAAGAAGTTTATTCTGCTGTTATTAGTGATCATTTACTTATTTGTGGCTTATCAAGCCTTAACTCATCTCGTCCTGATATTATTATCATTGATATGGAACAAGGTGAAATTATTGATGAATATAAAACTCAAGGCTTACTTCATTATGAACATCCGGTTTATGGGGTTACACAAAATTGTGGATCGATCTTATCTGTAGCAGCAAAAAATGATATGGTATTTATGTCTCATGAAAATGGTATAGTGGTTGCAGTTGATCTTCGTAATCATACACATCAAATATTAGAATCTTTTCCTCCTCATAGTCCATATCTTACTTTACAAGATACATACCTCTTTATAAAAAGTAGTGAAACTAATAGTCACCCATCTAATCTTTGCATTTGGGATATTGAAAAAATGGAAAAGATAAGAAACATTGATATTAGTGGATTGAATAATGTGAAGTGGCATAAAGGAAATTTGCTAGTATCAGCTGAAAGATCGTTAGTTAAGTATGATTTTAAAGTGTTGCACCAAAATGGAGAGGTTCTTGCTGAAGGAAGTCCTGACAAATTAGAAAATGCATTGAGAACGGGTGATTGCAGAATAATGTAATTCATTACCGTCTAAATACTTACTTGAGGCGCCCGAAAATGGAAATATCTAATAATTCCCGTTTAATTTACAATATCGAGTTCTTGACTCCAATCAAGGCAACCATAACCCTTTCTCCCGGCGAAAAATATAGTTTTGAAAGCAATCTAAACCAAACTGGATTATTGCCACTTCCAAGATATATCCGTATGCGAATTCTGCATGAAGAAAAAGTGATATTAAATGAAACTCCTGTTGAAATTAATACTTTTATAGGCCTGTTAGGGCCACAGCCTCATGTAAAAATACATCTACAGCCCGATAATTCAGAAGAGGCAAAGAAATCAACTGATGAAATGGTTATGGTTATTGCTAAATATCAAAAAATATTGTTTGATGAAAATAAATGTTACCGTGAAGCTTTAAAAAATGAAAATGCAAATGCTCACTTCTCTCTTTTTTGTTGCAGCTATGGAAATTCAATAAGCGCAGAGGTTCTACTACGTCCAGAGCAGATGTGGGATGCATATGCTAATGTTCTTTGCTTGGATGAAAAAGACGATTGCGAAGAAGCAATATATTATGCCCGTTGTGCATTACACTAATTTTTATGATCTTTTTCTCAGTACACGACAAAATTTCCATTGGCCCTTCGAGACGATCGATTTTGTTTCCGATCGTGCTGAGGGTCGCGCGTAGCGCGACGTCTCGAAGCACGATCGGAAACAAAATCGATCTCCTCAGGGCAAACGAAAATTTTGTCGTGTACTGAGAATCTTTTTAACAAGGCTTGTATATGGATTTAAGCAGAGTTGGTAAAAAAAGTAGGTTGCTCATTCTCGTGTTAACGAGGCTGCTTGTTATCGTTTTTGCTTTATGCATCACTCATCTTGCATATTCTTATCAAGCCGCAGGGAATATATTTAAAGTAGCGGGGTTAAATGCTTTAGTAAAAATTGATTTATTTACTATCGTTGAAAAATACCAGCAACAACCTATTTACGCAAACTATCCTAAACTTCGAAGTCAAATTAGCAACAATCCATACCAAAAAGGCATAGATGGTTTTAACAAAATTGTTACCGATATTGCTCAACAATATATAACTTCATTTAAAAATAATATAAATCAAGATAAAGCTAAGGAATACAACCTATTTTATAGTATCGTTATTATTAAAGCAGATCATCACTTAATTGTAGGCGTGCGTTTTGAACCTTTAAGAGGCGCATATAAAACTTTGAATTATGATTTAACTGAAAATAAACAAATTCAATTGTCTGATTTATTCATTCCCAATGCTAATTATCTTACTCTTTTCAGTCAATACACGGATAATTTATTTTTTAAAAATCCAGATCCAGTTTACAAAAGAATGGAACTACCAAAAGGGGATAAAGAAGTTTTATTAAAAATGATACGGCCTGATTCTGTAAATTATGCAAATTGGAATGTAAGCCAAAAGGGATTTTTTATTTCCTTTAATAATATCAATATCGGGAGTTATACTTTTTATCAAAATAGCGTTATTCCTTTTTCTATTTTAGAAAACATTATTCGACCCGATTCTGCAATTGGTTGTATCGCCTCACAAGGGGATCCTTGTATCAAACTTCTTCTACAAAGTGGCGGATTACAGGATATACGAGAATTCTTGCGCCAACCATCACCACCAGAGCTACCACAGCTCTCCACTAAATGAAATTCCTGTTTTTACCAATACGTCGTTGGCCTTTGACTACGATAAGACTAGCGATATTTTTTTTAACGTGCCGGTGGAGCGTTACCGTTCGAGTGATCGTGAATTAGGTGTTCGGGTAATCATGAAATCACTGTTCGTTCCGACTGAAATACGCAGTGGGAGAATATTCTAACACAGGAAGATAAACGTGCTCTCAATGTATTATTTCATTCACATATCAATGCCTATTTGTCCGCCGCGAATATAATGCTTAGTTGATTAGTTTTTAGGCATAATCTTGCTCTTTTAAATGATTTACTTTAAATACTACTTTGTAGTACAATGAAGTATATAGACAGTGAGGAAACATCCCATGAAAACATCTCGTCCTTTGAAATCTAAAACGTCCAGCTTCAGGCTGGATACGGCTTTAAAGAAGCCAGTAAATGATTGGCTTCAGCACAATCCTGAATTTAATTTGTCGCGCTTGATTAATATGGCCATCAGAAAGCTTATTAGTAAAAAACAAGTTCTCGAATCGGTTGAAACTATGCAAGCAAGCGATAAAAAAGTAGAAAAATCGGTTAATCGCATGATGAAAAAACATGCCCATATGTTGGAAAAATTGAAATAAATGAATATTAATAAAATAGAGTTGTTGACAGTTGATCAAGTTATTCAAATCAATAAGCATATTGTTGCACAAGAAAGACAACGGCATACCTGCTTGGATAAAGGCAAAATCGATAGTGCTATTTCTGCTGCCTTTTATCCAGGCAATTATCCTTTCCAATACGGTGGCATAGCTAAAGTTGCAGGAGCATTGTGTTACTTTCTGACAAAAGCCCATGCATTTTTGGATGGTAATAAACGTACAGCAGGTATCGCTGCAACTGTTTTTATGGAGTTGAACCACTATCAATTGTTTTATCCATTTAATCTTAAAAAAGATACTAATGAATTTGCTGATATCATTGATCATGCAGCTGCTAATAAAATATCGAAAGACCAACTGATTACCTGGTTTGATCATCATAAGCAGTCTCATTCATGATTCTTAATATCAATGTCATGGGAAAAATATCGAATTAATCCACCATGTCGCTCTCTTCCAGATTTTTTATATTTCAAAAAGATGTGTTTGCCAGAACGTAACGGCGGAGCTCTTCTAGCCCCCTGTTCAAAATAACCACGGGTTAGCTTCTATTTTGTTAACTAATTCGTTTATATTTCAATTTAGTTTTATTACTTTCCATCTCGAATGGGATCTCGTAATGATGTTGGTGATTAAACAAACCAAAACATTGTTGCCCTATACTGCGTGGTTTAAGACCTTTCAATTGGTTTATACGCTCATCAAAAGCACTGATAACATCATTAATATTCGCATGATCCGATATATTCAATTTTAAATTTGCCCCAGCCGATTTAATTTGCTGTTTTTGCGCATCAGTTAAATGAACATTGTGAAAGTCTAAACGGTAACGGTCTCGCTCAGTCTTAATTAATTGAGAAAAGGCATATAAAGCAAGGAGTATTCCTGGTAATAGGGTAACTAAAAGACTCGAATCAGGCTCGAATTGATTAAGATTTGCTAATAAGTATCTCATCTCAGTACAAAAACTATATTGAATCTCATCGCATCTCTTGTAAGAAAAAATAGCTTTACAATTTAAATCGTCTCCCTCTAGTTCCCTACAAGTATATCCACGTAAATAATTTCTATAATTCCACATATCGACATACCGTTCATAAACACGATCTCTTTTAACGTGAAAATCAGATTTTAATTGATTAAGCATGTTTTCGTTTTGAACGTCAATAAAATATTTTTTTACTAAACTGATATAAATGAATCCTAGCAATAAAAGTCCGATATAACCCGTGCTAGTTAAATAATCTTTTCTTGTACGAGATGGTTTAGCGGCTTCAAGTAACAAAATTGCCGCACTTGCACTTAATATAATACTAGTTAATTCTGAATTGGTAAGATATTCTGTAGATTGAGAGAGGATATGTCGTTTTCGAGTCTCCATTATTTTTATTCCTTTTTTAGTTAGTATGTTTTCAAAAGCCTACAGAGGATAGATCGATTTAAAATGAAAAGCAAGCTGTTTCGAAGGCTGCGAATAACCAAACGATTGGTCAATTTTCTTGTGCTAGTTAAATAATTTTTTCTTGTACGGGATGGTTTATCAACCTTGGCTTAGACGATACTCATGTTAACTAGATATAAAACGGACGACAGGCATTTATTTCCACAAATTCATCTAATTCCAGATCAACCGATGACAAGGGCTCCATCTCTTGTTTATTTCCATATCCAAATACAACACGAATTTGCTCTTTTTCATCATCAGATAACACGCCATATGGTAATTTTAATAAGGTGTTTTGAATAAAATCTTCTAATTCATCTTGATCTTCTTGGCTTAATTGCTGATATCCTAATGATGATTGTAATTTTTTGTTAGCAGATTTAGCAACATGGCTTGCTATAGTAGTTGCTTTGTTTCCCAATTTCTCAAGTACACAGCCATACACATATAGCACAGCGCGCGGAATAATATTCTTGCTCACAATCATCCCTAATTGAGTTAGAAAAATAGTGCTGCCTGCAATATAGAAAATAATGCCAACTGGCCCAGACATACTACCAATAGCAAGACGACCAAGTGCAGGCAACCCATAACGAACAGCTGTGGCGCCTGCTCCATATTGTACGGAATAATTAAAAAGAGTTTCATACCACCATGGTGATTGTAATTGCACTTGTTGTTCTGGCACTGTTTTAATAACCTGTTTAAGATAATTATCCAGCTCCAAACCTTTCTCTTTCCATGCTTCAACTAGCCTGACATAATCTTTATGATGTCGAATCTCACTAACATAACCTAACAAAGCATTCAAATCATCCGCTTGCATTTCTATATCCATTTTCCATATACCTTTTATATTTAATGCATGCAAATATTGCACAAACAAAGCGCTGCCATAATAAGGTGATAATACAGAGTACTCGTTATAAATCGTAAGTAACGTATATAAAAGCGCGCCGGTACGTATACGTTTTAATAAATCCTCATCTCTATTTGTAGAGTATTCAATACATGTCTCATTAATGAAATCAACAAAATGAGAAGCGTCAATATGACTTTTTTTAGTTAACCATTGCCGTATGTATGATCGCGACCCCACAATCTCTCGATAGCGGTTGCTACTTTCCAAAATATTATTGGGTAAGGCTGCTTTAGTTGGTGAACCAGCAAATTCTGGTATCATTCTATCCCATTCCATTTTTTTAATTTTTTTTAGAAGAATGAGAATATGATCAAGCAATACCCCTTTTTTCTGCCATATTGAAATTCTGCGATCTTTTTCAAGTAGGAAATCACCCTGATAACGATTGTTACAAATGTAGTTATATAAATAATTAACGGCAGTTAGACAAGTACGGTAAGTAATAGGATGATCCGGTGTATCACCTAATTTTTCCTTGAGTATGAGGTAAAATTGACTACCTAAATCCTCTGAATCGTGACTAAAAAAATGATAGGTGAATTGAGCCATTCTATTGGTAAGATGATCTGCTGGTTCTGGTGATCTTCCATGATATTCTTTTATCCATATCCATGCGTATTCAAATAAAAGTGCAGCGCCTAACAATTTACGGATATCTTCACATTCTTTTTGTGGTATTTTTGCAATTGCTCTGCCTTTAAGTAATTTCTTCGCCAAATTTTCATAAAAGCTAATAAAAGATAGCCGTTGAATATTTTTTCTTTTATAGCATACTCGTAATTCTCGACAAGCAAGCACTGCTAATGATTCTAATGTTGGCATTTGGTAATCCATACCTGCCCTCCTGTTTTATCGTCCAATATTTATCCAGTGTAGGTGTGAAAAATTAAGGAAATCTTAAGAAAAATGAATTTACCCTATGCATCATCCGAGTTAAGATAAAACTTAGTAATAAACTTTTTGCATCATCGAGAAATGGCAAGATGACCACCCTACAAGAAATTTATCAAGCATGGCAAAATAATCTTATTTTCCGTGAAGAATTTAAAAAAAATCCTGAACAAGCATTGAAAAATGCTGGTTTTAACGTAAGCTCTGAGGATCTAACTAAGATTAAAGCAATGTTTAAATTAAAATCCAAGAATGAAAAATTGGATGATAGGATTAATAAATAGCTTGCTCGCAGCTATAAACAATACTCACGCTAAATAGGAATAATTATGCAAATGGATCCGATCGTGATTGCAAGTATCGCTAGAACCCCTGTTGGCAATCTTTTAGGGGAGCTCAAAAGTTTTACTGCCCCACAACTGGGTGCGCATGTGATTAAAACTGCCATCTCGCGCGCGCATTTAAAACCAAATGATATTCACGAAGTAATGATGGGTTGCATTCTACCAGCTGGCCTTGGCCAGGCCCCGGCAAGGCAAGCTTCTATTTACGCTGGTGTACCAAACACTACGCCCTGTACCACTATTAATAAAGTATGTGGCTCTGGTATGAAATCTATTATGTTGGCTCATGATACATTGCTAGCTGGCGCAATCGACATCATGGTTGCTGGTGGGATGGAAAGCATGACCAATGCTCCCTATTTGTTATTGAAAGCAAGACAAGGCTACCGACTAGGTCATGGTGAACTATACGATCATATGATGATAGATGGTTTAGAAGATGCCTATGATAAAGGAAAACCCATGGGTTATTTTGCCGAACAATGCGCCAAACAATTAGGATTTAGCCGTAAACAACAAGACGACTATGCAATCAGTTCATTTGAGCGCGCGCAACATGCTACTCGAGAAAAACTATTTACAACTGAAATAGCTCCTATTATTTTACAAACGAAAGAAGGTGAAAAAACCATTGAAAAAGATGAACACCCTTTTAGCGTAAACCCTGAAAGAATTCCACAACTTCCAGCTATTTTTGTGAAAGATGGTAGCCTAACAGCTGGAAATTCAAGTTCTATTGCAGATGGTGCTGCAGCTCTTGTCCTCATGCGTTTATCAGATGCAGAAAAACGTGGTATTCAACCTCTTGCGCGCATCGTTGGCCAACATGGCACTGCGCAATTACCTGCTGATTTTCCAACAGCACCTATCCCAACTGTGCGACAACTCTTGGAAAAATTAAAATGGACCATGGATAGTATCGATTTATTTGAAATCAATGAAGCTTTCGCTGTGGTTGCACTTGCAGCGATGCATGATTTAAAAATTCCGCGTGAAAAATTAAATATTCACGGCGGAGCCTGTGCTTTGGGCCATCCTATTGGTGCAAGCGGTGCGCGCATTGTAGTAACCTTGCTTGCTGCATTACAACAACATGCTTTAAAACGTGGTGTGGCTTGCGTGTGTATTGGTGGTGGCGAAGCAACTGCGATAGCAGTAGAAATGTATTGAGAATAAAAATATGTCGCGCGAATCCATGGATTTTGATGTAGTCATTATTGGTGCAGGACCTGCTGGTTTAAGTACAGGAATACGATTAGCGCAGTTAAGTCAACAACACCACCAAGCATTAACTATTTGTATTATCGATAAAGGAGCTGAAATTGGCTCACATATTTTATCTGGCGCCGTATTAGAACCTCGCGCACTCCATGAACTGATTCCAGACTGGCAAATGAAAGAAGCCCCCATCCATACGCCTGTTACCGAAGATCGCTTTTTGTTTCTCACTAAAAATAAATCATGGCGTTTACCTACTCCACGTCAAATGCATAATCATGGTAATTACATCATCAGTTTAGGGCAATTCTGTCGCTGGTTAGCAACTGAAGCCGAATGTTTAGGCGTCAATATCTTTCCAGGCTTCGCAGCAAGTGAAATTATCTACGATAACAATCGAGTAAGCGGCGTCATAACTGGTGATAAAGGGGTCGACAAATGGGGTAAACCAAAAGAAACTTACCAAGCTGGCATTGCATTACGTGCAAAACAAACTGTATTTGCTGAAGGTTGTCGTGGTTCCTTAACACAAAATCTCTTTGAGCATTATCAGTTATGCAAACATGCTGATCCACAAACCTATGCTCTCGGTATAAAAGAATTATGGGAAATTCCAGAATCATTACATCGCGTGGGGTCAGTGATGCATTCCATTGGCTGGCCACTCGATCATCATACTTACGGTGGTTCGTTTGTTTATCATGTTGGAAAAAATTTATTGTCGATTGGGTTTGTTGTTGGTTTAGATTATCAAAATCCTTACTTAAATCCTTACGAAGAATTTCAGCGTTTTAAAATTCATCCTCTCATTTATCCTCTGCTAGAAAAAAGCCACCGAATTGCTTATGGCGCACGCACACTCATTGAAGGTGGCTTACAATCTATTCCAGAACTTACTTTTCCAGGTGGATTAATTGTAGGTGATGCTGCTGGTTTTTTAAATGTTCCTAAAATAAAGGGTATTCACAATGCAATGAAATCCGGCATGATTGCAGCAGAAAGTTTATTTCCATTCTTACAATCTAATCAAACAGAATGCAAAGACTATGCAACCAATTTACAAGCAAGCTGGCTATGGCAAGAATTATATCGTGCACGCAATATTCGACCCGCTATGTGTTTTGGACTATGGCCTGGTTTAGTTTATTCAGCCATCGATACTTATATTTTTCGTGGCAATGCACCATGGACACTACATCGTCGCCTTCCTGATCATGAAACACTAAAAAAAGCTAATCAATGTCGAAAAATTATTTACCCAAAACATGATAATAAAATAACATTTGATCGCTTGAATTCTGTTTACTTAAGCAACATACAATATGAAGAAAATCAACCTTATCATTTGAAATTAAAAGATCGTCATGGCGTGCCAATCACTATTAACTTAAACGAATATGACTCTCCAGAGCAGCGCTACTGTCCAGCACATGTTTATGAAATTCTTTACAATGAAAAGAATGAACCGCGCTTACAAATCAATGGTGGAAATTGTATTCATTGCAAAGCGTGTGATATCAAAGATCCCACACAAAATATTGTGTGGACACCATCAGAAGGTGGCAGCGGCCCACAGTATGGAATGATGTGAAGATTATATATCTAGAAAATCTCTTAATGCTGTTTTCACTGTTTCAATAAATGTATCTGGTAACAAACCTAATTCTTGACGAAACAAAACATTATCCCACGCTAAGATTTGATCGATTAAAACATCGCTTGCACGTTTTAATCCTGCTACACCTTGAGGAATATGAACACGCAATGGAAAAGCATCACCAACAATAACTTGTGAAGTTAGAGGTAATACCACTGTACTCTTCAAACCGTTTTCTGAGAATTCTTTGGCTTGAATGGCTAAACAAGGACGTTGCTTACCTGGCTTCGTACCTACACCAGGTTCTAAATCGATCGTATAAATATACCAACGTTTGGGAAGTATCACTTGGATTTTATCCTTGAATATCTTTGAAATTCCCTATTCACTTCATAACTACTCTTCGTAACCAATTTGGTGGCGTGCTTCCAACGTTTAATTCTTTTTAGCCGTTCTGCCTCTTTTTCAAGTAATAGAAGCGCTGCTCTAATCACATCTATTTTTTTATGAATACCCAAGTCTTTTTTCAAATGATCTATTCTGTGATTGTCTTTCTCATGCAACATTAACAATATACCCATTGTTTTTCTCCTGTAATGTATATATATTATTATATATAAAAAAATATATCAACTATAGTAAGTAGAGAAATGAATGGTACCGATACAAGATGTCAGTATGATGATTCACCAACAACGTTACTTTTTTGAAACAGGCATCACCTTACCCATTACATTTCGCATCCAACAGTTGGAATTATTAAAATCGATATTACAAACCCATGAAGCTGAAATAATAACTGCATTAAAACTCGATTTAAATAAGGCGCCAAATGAAAGCATGCTCACTGAACTGTTATTAATCAAAAAAGAAATTGAATATGTAATAAAACATTTAAAAAAATGGGCCCGACCAAAAAAAGTTTTCACACCTCTCTTTTTATGGCCAGGGCGTTCCGTCATTCGTTCCGAACCTTATGGTATTGTGTTAATTATCGCTCCATGGAATTACCCCTTTATGTTAACGATCTCTCCATTAATTGGGGCAATCAGTGCTGGCAATTGTGTAGTGGTGAAACCTTCAGAAATTGCTGTGCATACTCATGAGCTCATTTTAAATCTCATCCAAAAATATTTTCCATCGGAATATATTTGTGCATTATCTGCTGCTCCTAATCAAATGCCAGCCATTTTATCAGAAAAATTTGATTACATTTTTTTTACCGGTAGCACAAAAATTGGTAAACTCGTTATGGAAGCAGCCGCAAAACAGCTCACGCCGGTTACCTTAGAATTGGGTGGAAAAAACCCTTGTATTGTAGATGAAACATCAAATCTCAATTTTGCTGCTAGACGAATAGTATGGGCTAAGTTTTTAAATGCGGGCCAAACGTGCATTGCGCCTGATTATTTATATATCCATATTAATTGTAAACAAGCTCTGCTTAAAAAAATAATTGCAACAATTGAACAATTTTATAGCCCACATCCAGAAACGAGTAATAGCTATAGCCGGGTAATTAACAAACACCATTTTCAACGCTTAACTGCACTATCACAATGCGGAAATATCTTATATGGTGGAAAAATCGATCAAGAAAAATTATATATTTCCCCTACTTTATTGGATAACATCACGTGGTCAGATCCTATTATGCAAGAAGAAATTTTTGGTCCATTATTGCCCATACTAACCTATGAACATATTAATCAAGTCATAGCTGAGATAAAATCACGCCCTAAACCATTAGCAGCTTATTTGTTTACACAAAATAAAACAAACGAAATAAAATTTCTTTCCCAATTTTCATCTGGTGG
>MGXW01000027.1 GCA_001801495.1 Gammaproteobacteria bacterium RIFCSPHIGHO2_12_FULL_37_34 | reverse complement strand
CCGATTGTATAAAAACAACCGGGTTTTTTTGCTAACAACGCTTGCAAAAATCTAACTGAAATTATAAGCCAGATTTAAAGTTAACAAATTAGCCGATGGAATAGCATTTCCATTCGTATCCGTATCACCTAATCCTTGAATATGACTGAACTCAAGATTGGTTGTAACAGCTGAAAAATCATAGCTAGCACCCAAACCATAAACTGGGCGAACCTTGGTTGTGCTATGAGAACCGGCAGCAGGTAAAGAAAAACCACTTGCAGCTGGAACACCACCATCACTAAATTTGGTCTTACTATTCACAAGTGCACCACCAGCTAAAGCATATAAATTAAATCCGCTATCGCTAATAGGTAAATAAGCTTTGCCAACTACATCAAATGCATTCAAAGAATATTTAAGAGAAGAATTTGAAGCATCTACTGTAGCTGAATATTTGGATGGAGTATATGCAGCTAACCCTGCTTCTAATCCAACATATTTATTAAAATTATAACCACCAAATACCCTACCCCCTAATCCACCACGTTGACGAGACGCTTCACCCTGTGTACCAGCAGTGTAATCAAATGGGTAATCATCTGTTGTCATTAATGAACTAGCTCCTATGCCAGCACCAAGATAAGTTCCTGGCTTAGCAGCAAAAGCTAGAGTAGTTAACGTAGATAAACAAAGAATTGACGCAAAATTGCGCACGATTTGTTTCATTTTTATACCTCTCCTGTTTTCTTCAAACTATTAAATAAGACGAGCAATAAATACACGAAAATTTATTTAATGTCAAATAAAAAACTTAAAAATAAATGGTTGTTTGTTGAGCAATATGCACCCAGTCGCATTAGGGCACTTC
The DNA here is from genome assembly GCA_001801495.1 of Gammaproteobacteria bacterium RIFCSPHIGHO2_12_FULL_37_34. Taxonomy (GTDB): domain Bacteria; phylum Pseudomonadota; class Gammaproteobacteria; order DSM-16500; family DSM-16500; genus Aquicella. Next base: position 9,065 of record MGXW01000027.1, on the reverse strand, counting down.
TAGAAATTGCTCGATTGTCATTCTGAGCGCAGCGAAGAATCTCGTTTTTCCCTGATTTGTAAGGAGATTCTTCGCTGCGCTCAGAATGACATGCATTGAAAATCGAATTTCTAGAGATGCCCATTACAAATTTTAAATAATTTAATATTATTTTAACAGTTTACCGTGATAATTTGATTGTGATAGTGTGGCGCTACTTAAAAAAATTAAAAAGAGGAGTTTCAAACATATGAACAGTCAAAAAAAAATTCATATTGCCAAAATAGAAGAAGCTGTTTCTCCCTATCAAATCAATTGGATTAAACTAAACAAGCATTTCCATAGATTACGACTTCAGTTACTAAAAGATTTTATTTCTTACGCAATAAAATGCAAGGTTATAACACAAAATGAGAATCATCTCTCAAGTACAAAAAAAATTGGCATGCGTATTCTTGCTTATTCTAAAGCGCTTCGTTCTATATTAGAAAGAATAAAAAAATACAACATTAACTTTATCCTTCCTAAAAATGATGAAAACGAATTCATTGAAATCCAAAATGATATTAATAATATTCACCAGTCTATTATTGATAAACTGCGCCAACCTACTGCTATGGGTAAAATCAAGAAAAATGTTGATAAGTTCCGCAAGAATTATTTACAAGAAAAAATAGATCCCCAATTAGAAAAAGAAATAAACAAACGACTTGCACAATTAATTGCGGATATTAAATACATTAATCAGAAGCAAATGGTTATGATTAATCAGTTGTTTAAAACCGAACAAGAAGAGAAACATCTTCTTGACACATACTATTCTATGTTAGTTACTAACAAAATGGCTTACTCAAATTATTATCAGATTGATATTAATCGTATGGTATCAGAATTAAATGCCAAACTGAAAATAATTGTTCAAAAGGAAATAGAAGCCACATTAGAAGAAAAAAAATATCAGATTGATGCATTTACACAACAAACTAAAACACACATTAACCAGCAAAAAGAGCTCGCGATCACAGAAATACAACAATGCATTACTTCTATCAAAAACCGCATCAGCACATACCAAGAAAAGCATTCTTCTTATATAGATCAAATGCAATCCGAAAAAAATGAATTAATTAATTTACAAACTGATTTTTCTAACATACAGCATGAAATAATGCAGCTAGAAAAAACGAGATCACAACAACTGCAACAAATAAAAGATTTGCAATTTCAAAATCAAATTAGTCCTCGCATCGATATTATTCAAATCATGTCTGAAACAATTACTAAAACCAAACAACAACTTGATCAAAAATATGAATCTATTATGCTATTTTTTTCAAGAAATATAGAAGAAGTCGCATCCTATCACGCAACACTCTTTCGTAATTGGAATTACAAAAACCAATTGATGATTTACGTATCTTGTATTGAGGGAGTAAGTGAAAGAACGAAAGAAATCAATGCTGAGTTGTGCAATTATTATCAAATTCAAATTGACATGATTGCCAAACATTACTGTGCTCGATCTAGCATGGATTTATCGGAATTACATAAACTTAAAGAACAAGTTAAACAACATAAACACCAAACACTAGAAGAACTAGGTAAGCCGCTAATCGAGCAAGTCCAACAAGATGTAGAAAACAATATCCAACACCTGCTGCAAGCTGCTCATGATGAAATTTCTGAAACCAAAGCACAAGCTCAAGCAAGTATTGAGCACATACCATTGATTACTCAAAATGAAATGGAGTTATTGAATCCACAAAATATGTTAGCTGAGCATAAAAAATCTGATTGTAATCAAGAAAACAATATGAATGACAATACTGCGCAAATTAGCCCTAATAAAAAAATGCTTGTTGACGCTCTTGAAACAGAATGGAAGCGCATTGAAAAAGAGGAGCATTCTCCATTTCGATTATTTATGTCTCGTGAAAAAACAAAGCTAAAAAAAGATGCCATTCATGATAGTATAAATAAAGTTAACGATCCATCTAATCGTGATGATTTTGCTACTTGTATCCATACCATCCTCTGCAATAAAAACATCACGAGAGCACGGCATAAATTAGACCCCTGGTCTTTGTTTGGTAGCACAACGGAAAAACATCTTAGAACCTGTTCAAAGTCTTTTAAGTAGATGATTGAAGTAAGATTGATGTATGATATCATAATTTGATATCATAAGAAGATGAATAATGAAGAAAGCGCATCAAAAAACGCTGGGGGCTATCTTCCAGAAACCAGTTCCAACCAGTCTTGAATGGAGACGAATTGAGTCGCTCTTTCAAGCAATAGGGGCAAAAGTGATAGAAGGAGCAGGTTCCAGAGTACGATTTGAGCTTAATGGGGTAATTGGTACGTTCCATAGGCCACACCCTCAAAAAGAAGCCAAACCTTATCAAGTACGCGATGCGCGGAATTTTCTTGAAAAAGCGGGGATTTCTCACCATGAACACAATGAATTATAAAGGCTACGCCGCCCGAATAGAGTACAGCGAAGAAGACGATTGCTTTGTAGGCCATATTGCAGGAATCAATGACCTGGTTGGCTTCCATGCAAATACTGTCGTTGAATTGCATAAAGTTTTTAAAGAAGCAGTGGACGATTATCTTGATACCTGTAAAAAAGCGAAAAGATCGCCACAGAAACCATATTCCGGACATATTATGTTGCGTGTTCCTCCAGAGCTTCATGCGAAAGCAGCTATGATGGCAGAAGCGCATGGAAAAAGCTTAAACTCATGGGTAACGGAGTTACTTTCCCAAGCAGAATGATTCTGGGAGCACAGATCAGAAATGAAGTGCCATGTTAAGGTCTCTCATCTACTTCTTTTTGTTGTGGCAAGAGGTGTTGGCGATGCAACCCAAGCGTGATAGTTAATGAACCTGCAACATAAATAGAGGAGTATGTTCCAACAACAATGCCAATAATCAGTGCCAGCGAAAACCCATGCAGCAAACTACCACCTAAAAAAAATAATGCTAATACAACTGTTAATGTTAATGCAGATGTCATAATGGTACGAGACAAGGTTTGATTAATGGATTGATTCATAACTTCTAGCACATCCGCCTTACGCATTTTTCTAAAATTTTCACGAACACGATCATAAATGACAATGGTGTCATTGAGTGAATAACCGATGACAGTAAGCACTGCGGCAAGTGCAATCAGGTTAAATTCAATATGTAAAAATGAAAAAATTCCTAAAATAATAATGGGATCATGAATCAAAGCAACTGTTGAACCAATTGCAAAACGCATATCAAAACGAAAAGCAATATAAACCATTGTCCCTAACAAAGCAAAGAGAATAGCTAATGCGCTTTTGCTTGTCATTTCCTTACCCACTTGAGGACCAATATAGTTGACTTGTTCAACTTTTGCACTCGGTAATGCTTGCGTCACTTGTTTGACTATTTCCATTTGCGCTTGATTATCCATCATGGCTGCATTTTTATTTTTGGAAACTAATGTAACTAACACATCTCTTGACGTACCATAACTCATAACAACAGCTTCTGGAAAACCTATCGTTTCTAATTGTGAACGAATAAGAGATAAATCAGCTTCATTCACAAAACGGAGTTGAATTTGCGTACCGCCAGTAAAATCAAGTCCCCAATTCAAACCATATATCCCCAACGATATGATCGAAAATAAAAAAAGAATAATAGAAAAAATTGCAGCCCATTTACGTTGAGCCATAAAATTAATATTGGTATTGTGTTTAAAAAATTCCACTGCTTTAAATTCCTATTGATATTTTTTGCAAAGAACGGCCGCCATATAACAAATTAACAATAGCACGTGTGCCAGTAATTGCTGTGAACATAGAGGTGATTAAACCAACTGTAACGGTAATCGCTAATCCCTTGACTACACCTGATCCTAAACTAAACAAAATAAGCATGACGATAAGAGTAGTTAAATTCGCATCTAAAATAGTAACAAAAGCACGCTCATAACCCGCATGAATACTTGCTTGAACACCCATACCACGACGTAATTCTTCACGAACACGTTCAAATATTAATACATTGGCATCAACTGCCATACCAACCGTTAATACAATACCTGCGATACCTGGTAAGGTAAGGGTTGCCCCAAGCAAAGATAAAATGGCCACAATTAATACTACATTCATTGCTAAAGCTAAATCTGCAATAAAACCCATTACTCCATAATAAAGCATCATGAAAATGACAACTAATCCCATGCCCACTTCCACTGAAAGCACACCCATATGAATATTTTGCTTACCTAAACTAGGACCCACCTGACGTTCTTCAATAATAGATACGGGTGCGGGTAGCGCTCCTGCTCTTAATAATAAGGCAAGTGTACGTGCTTCATTTTGTCCACTTAACCCTGTGATTTGAAAATTACTGCCTAAGATACTTTGAATAGTCGCTACACTAATGATTCGCCGATCGGTTTGATAACTAATAATTTTCTGATTATTTTCGATTTTTATAATTGGTTTGACTTCAACAAAAACAACCGCCATGGGTTTCCCAATATTTTCTGCGGTTGTTTTAGTAAATAAACTATCTCCCGCACCACCTAAACGAACTTCCACATTCGGTCGACCTTCCTCACCCATACCTGATGTAGCACTCACAATGGATGATCCACGCAAAATAATTTGGTTTTTTAATAATATGGGTTGATTTTGATAAGTATATAAGCGTGAATCAGTTGAAGCGATTTCACCTTGTAGAGCCGATAATGCACTCTGCTCAGAATTTACCATATGAAACTCTAAAGTAGCCGTTTTACCTAATATATTTTTTGCCTCAGCCGTATCTTGAATGCCTGGTAAATCAACGGATACTCGGCTCTCGCCTTGTTGTTGAACGATCGCCTCAGAAACACCTAGTTCGTTTACACGATTACGTAACGTATTCATCGCTTGTTCAAGAATGTCTTGTTTTGCTTGAAATAACGCTGCCGGAGATAAAATGCCTTGCAACACAAACCCTGTTGTCGTTTGTTTTTCCCAGGTAAATTCATTAAACCGACGACTCACAAGAGTATAAGCAGCATCGAGCGCTTCTTCCGTACGAAATGCTACAGAAATTTTATTATCCGATTGACGATTAATAGCAGAATAACGTATGCGTTCATCACGTAGGCTCTGCCCTATTCCACGTAAATCGCCTTCAACACGTTGTTGAATGACAGTATTTACTTCTACTTGTAATAAAAAATGCACTCCTCCTCGTAAATCTAATCCTAATTTCATAGGCATCGCGCCAATCGATCGCAACCAAGATGGTGTGCCAGGCGAAAGATTTAACGCAACCAAATAATGATCGCCAAGAGCTTGCTGAATCATTTCTTTCGCTTTAAATTGTGTATCGGTAGAAGGAAAGCGAATGAGTAAGCTGCGATCTTGATGAATGACATCGTAATAAGAAGTAGAAGCATTTTGTAAAAGATTTTTAAGTTGAACAATGGTTTGCTGATCGATAGGAGCTGAATTCTCCCCTATGATTTGCACAGCGGGATATTCATGATATAAATTAGGTGCGGCATAAATAAATGCCACCGCAATAACTAACAAAATAAGAACATATTTCCAAACAGGATAACGATTAATTAACATAGCCATAAGAAAAGAAAATCCAGCTTATTTTTATTCAATCGATTTAATAGTGCCTTTTGGTAATAAGCTAACAACAGAAGATTTTTGCATCATCACTTCAATATTATTAGCAATAGACAACGTAACATAGGGATCTGCAATTTTCGTAACGCGCCCCAATAATCCGCCTGACATAATCACCTCATCCCCTTTTGCAAGTGATTTTAATAAACTTTGTTGTTCTTTCATACGTTTATTTTGTGGCCGCCAAATAGCAAAATAAATAAAAAGAAAAAACACAACCATCATGATGATGAAAGATAGACCACCACCTTGTTGACCGCCTGATGAAAAAAGTGACGGTGATTCTGCATAAGCAGAAGATATAAAAAAATTCGCGATTTGATTTAACATATGTTTCCTTTACAAATAATAAGCTATTGCTGATCATATCCTATCAGAAATCAATAATCACTCATCTTACGCAGGGCTCCCTCATTAAAATAACTGCGTCATTGCGAGCCCGCAGGGCGAAGCAATCCAATTTTCCAATAAAAACTGGATTGCTTCGTCGCACAAAACGCTCCTCGCAAAGACGTAGCATTGATTAATTTAATTATTTTAATGAGGGAGCCCTCCATCTTACGCAATAATCATTGCATCTCCATAACTGTAAAATCGATAAGATTGTCCGACCGCTTGTTGATAAGCACGCATAACATGTTCATAACCACCAAATGCACAAACTAACATGAGTAACGTAGAATAGGGTAAATGTAAATTCGTAATCAATGCATCTACACAATGAAACTCAAACCCTGGATAAATAAAAATAGTCGTTTCCCCATGATATGGTTTGATATTACCATCGTCACTAGCGGTTTCTAACGCGCGCAAACTAGTCGTACCAACAGCAATCACGCGTCCGCCTTCTGTTTTCGTTTGCCTAATTTGCTGACATAAGCCTTCAGATAGTTCCAAATGCTCAGCATGCATGTGATGTTCCTGAATGTTTTTTGTTCGAACAGGTGTAAATGTTCCTGAACCAATATGAAGCGTTAAAAAACCAAATGCCACTTGTTTGTCACGTAACTGTTGTAATAATTCTTCATCAAAGTGAAACCCAGCGGTCGGCGCTGCAACAGCTCCTTTATGTTTTGCGTAAACCGTTTGATAACGTTCCTGATCACTTTTTTCTGGAAAGCGCTCTATATAAGGAGGTAAAGGTATGTGACCAATCTCCTCCACCACTTCAAGAATAGTTTTGTCTGTTTGCCGATAACATAATTCATAAAATGGATGATGCTTATTCGTTACGTCAAAATAAATCTCATCAGAAAAAATCAATCGATCACCAACACGAGGGGGCTTGCTCACACGAACTTGCGCAAGCATACATTGATCATTGAGTATGCGCTCAACTAAAACCTCTACCTGCCCACCTGTTACTTTATAACCCTTTAATCTTGCTGGAATCACTTTGGTATCATTAAAAACCAATAAATCACCTTTGTTAACAAGATGAATGAGTTGATTAAATTGACGATGGGTTATCTCACCAGTCTTACGATCCAAACACAAAAGGCGGCTTGCACTTCTTTTGGCAAGAGGATAACGAGCAATGAACTCCTGTGGCAGCTTAAAGTAAAAATCATCTATATGCATATTGAGTCTGTTTAAACGTGAGCAATTTCTTAGCCTCTAAGTTGATTTTGGCTGATATTTTTTTAAGATCAACTTGTGTAAAGTTTGACAATGTTGTGATAAAAACAACCTAAGTTTATCCCAAGGAAGGACTATGCAAAAGCAAAATGTAATTGATTTAACTACGTATCGTAAACAGCAGTTTAATTGTGCTGAAACAGGCATCAAGCATGAAAACGAACAAGAACCAAAGCCCGCCATTAGCAAAGATCTTGAATTGGCTATTCAGCACTTAATTATACAATTGCGCGAACTTGGCCCTCTTAAGGACACTTCTTAATGGTATAGTAGGTAATCTAGCTTAGGTTATTTCCTATAACGCAGGTGGATTAAACTTTAATCACTGAAATATATTTATGCTTACCGTAACTGAGTATCCGTTTATCCCGAGTCATTAATGTTAATCCATGAATTCTGGCTGTTGCAGTAATCATACGATCCGAAGGATCCTCATGAAAATCGCCAGGCAAATCACAACTTTCGGCAGCGATTTGGGCGGTAATAGGAAGAATGCGTATACGTGTTAGTTCAACAAATTGGCGAATCCACTCTAAAGTAGGCATTTCTAAAATAATACGTTGTTTTTTATTTAACATGCAAATTTCCCATAACGAAATCGCTGCAAGTGTTGCTTCGCCATGATAAAGCGCAGAGGTAATCATTTTACGAGCGGATTTACTTAAATCCTCACTCCCATTCGCATACCAAATCAAAACGTGCGTATCTAACAAAATGCCGCTCATTGGTTTGCTTCCCATTCCACATCAAGAGGATTGATAATATCCTTGTGAATGGTCACTGTATTTTTAAGACAGCCAAAAAAATCGACCGGAACATCTTCAATCGGTACTAATCGAGCAATCGGTTTGCCATGTTTAGTAATGGTGATGCTCATATGTTTGTGATTCACATCATCCATCAATTGAAGGCATTTTGCCTTGAATTCACCTGCTTTTATTGAACAAGTTGTCTGTTTCATTTTTTATCCCATGGTCATATAACTATAGTCATATTTAGTATACAACCACTGGCGGAGCGCGTCAACCTATTGCGCTACTATTTGCGTGAAAACTATATGCGAGCGCTCTACAATCAACCTGATTCAGGTTTGGATGGTTGCTTTTCGTTTGTATTTTGGAGAATGTTCATTGATCCATGCATGTTCGGAAGAAGTGGCTAAGCTATTATCGATATTGATTACTGCCCTTATAGCAAAATATTCTGGATAAGAAAATAAACCATGATTGGTCACAGGAAGCGCATTCCAACCTTTTAGCCGTTTTTGATTTCTTTCATTTGCATCATTATCATTTATTGAAGCAGGGACTGAATCGGCTAATAGTAATAATCCTTGCGATGCTTCTAGTTTCTTTTGCATCATAATAAAATTAAGTTTTTTTGTTAAGCTTCCAATAGCAGAACCTACAATAACAACCGCGCCAGGACATTTTTTGTTTTCGTTTAAAGAAAATTTCTTAATAATTTCATTTCGACTCACTTGATGAGTCAAGGATCGACAAATAAAACTGCCTTCTTCACCAACAACAAATATTCTATCAACATTTTGATTAGATCCGGATAAACCAAACATTCCACTTTGATTTTGGTACCTACTAGTCCCTAATAACAATGTTCTTATTTGTTGACCACACGCTACGCTCTCTTTTGGATTTCCTTGTGGTGGAATAATAACTAATGGCGGATAAATATAGTGACCTTGCTTATTTGTTTTCTCTAAATAGTTCACTCGTGCATTTTCTTCTTTTGGTAAGGTCAATCCACCTGGAA
>MGXW01000026.1 GCA_001801495.1 Gammaproteobacteria bacterium RIFCSPHIGHO2_12_FULL_37_34 | reverse complement strand
ATTTCCTTGTTTAGCATATGATCTTGTTGTGATGTCTACAGAAACGAAGCATGAGTCTAACAAAATTTACCTTGTTGAAATAAACGAGGAAGCGTTAGTGTATGAAATGTTAAATTCCATGGGGAAGATTCAGAAAAGTGCTATTTCTCTAAATCAATTACCAGAGGAGTTTCCTCATGCGCTTGATGAAGTAGTGAAATCAAAAAAGGCATGGTTGCCAATTTTACTTACTCATTTATCAAAAGCAGAGCACATCTTTTTATATTCTAAAAAACTCCCAGATGATGCATATGATGATAATCTTTTAAATTATAAAAAATTATTAGAACGTTTTCTCGCCCAGAATCTATGCCCATTGAGGATGATTAAATCAGAATTTATTAAAGACGTTTTTTTGAAGCGATGTGAGGCAGAAGGCGAAGAACTTGCGGCTATTCCATCTAAAGAAACAGTGGAAAAAGAGAAAGTGGAAAAAAGTAATATGATAGAAAATTTGAAAAATTTCTATAGGGATAATAAATATGCTGATATTGTTGGCGATCAATATACTATTGCCTGTGTGATTGATGAATTATGGAATAAAGGCATACCATTTGATGCGCTCAAACAACTTTTAAAGAATAATTTAGAATATTTAGAAAATTGCGTTTCATCTATTGATCAACTGTATGGTTATGCACAAGGAAAACACGATAATATAAAAAATTTGCAACCGGATGCTGTTCCATTGGCTCTTATAGGTTTCATGCATACAGTTTTTAGTGATATAAAAAATCAACTATCTACGTGTCAACATAAGGAATCAAATGATAAAGTTAATAGCCGTCTTGATGAAATGGAAAATCGTCTTAGTCAAATGGAAAATCATCTTTCTCGTTTAGAAACAGCGCTACATTCACAGAATGCCCACCTGTTTTATTTGTTGCAACAACAAGAAGGGATTTTATCAGATTCTTATATTCCGAGTCCTTATTCACCGGATAGAGAAGAACAAAGCGAAGTGGAACATACTTCAGCATTTAACATGACATTTTTTAATAACGGAGAAAAGAAAAGGAAATTTACCCCATCTGATTCAGAAGATGAGCACGATATAAATCTAGCTGAGTCGCATGAACCACAACAAAATGATACTATCGCCATAGGGTCTGGATTGCCACGGCCAAACACGCAGCACGCCTCGTGATGACGAACGCTTACCCTGGAATAATTTGCACCGCGCCATGGCGACTTACTAAAGTAAAGCCTCTTGCTAACTATAAGCTTGAGGTTGAATTTATTGATGGAACACTGCGGCGCTTTTTGGTAGACTGTTCCGGCTGAGCTGTGTATTACAGCTATTCAGTTCTCTTATTTCTAGTCTTAATATACATGGAGGATAAATATGAAATTTCGCAAGACCAGAGTTGTTGCTTCAACTATAGTTGCTACAAGTTTATTTTCTATATCTTTATTGGCTAATGCGGCTGATTTGACATTTGCTAACGATACAAATGTTGATTTGACAGTTCGTATTAATAATGTTTGCTCAACCCAATTTGGTGTTATTGAACAGCATACCGAGAAAGTAATAACTGAAACAAATTTACAAGAAGCTTGCAAATACAATCAATCTAATTGTTCAATACAAGTTTTTAATACAGCTAATTGCACTGGTACACATATTGAAACAATCGTATTAAATACAAGTAACGGTATCGTAAGCCTTGAGGGCGGCGATAACGATGGGCAAGGTAATAAATACTATTGGAAGGCAGATAGTTTTAATCTTTACGTTTCAAGCCATTGATGCAAACGTATTTAATAAAATTGGGACAAATATGCCTTAGTTAGTAATCAGTTTGAAAGTATGTCAGATGGATGGAGATGCGAATATAGCTCTAGTTCCGGTACCTGTCGTGGTATTCAAGCTCACTTAGTTAAATAATAGATTCTTAGAATCAAAAACTAAAAGGCCAAGTGTCACGGAAGCGGCGTTTTATCGCTATTTCGAATGTAAGTGTTAAAAAGATTTAGATTCTATTTCATCATTCATGTTAAAAAATCTTTTGGTGAAACTTAATGCTTGTTCCTCAGAAAAATTTTTACAAGTATAAAAAACAACAGACATAAATTTTTCATTAGTCCATACATAAAGGGATATGCCTGAATCAATCAAGGGAATAAAGGCATCATAACCCTGATTCTCACCTTTTCTTATTCCCTCAGGAGAATAAGCAGCAAGTGCGTTAAATATGAAAAGGCTTGTGGCCTTTTTTATTTTTTCATTTATTTACACGATAATTTTGCATTTTTTTTTATAAAAGCAAAATTAAATTTAATTATTGAATACGGGAAGCGGGGGTTTTTCAACAGGCCCGACCGTTTATATTACCTGAACACTTAGTACACAACAAAATGATACATGCAACATGACGCCTAAGCAGGTATAGTATATACCCATATAGGATAGAGAGGTGGATATGCTGATGAGCTGTTGGCGCCACATCGTAACATGCACGTTTTGTGTGTTATTTTTTCATTCCGTGTATGCTGTCACTTTCGACAAAATCATCGTATTTGGTGATAGTTTATCTGATAATGGTAATGTTTTTTCATTTACATCTGCTGCACATAAAGCTGTTCCATTGATTCCTATTATTCCTAAAGCGCCACCGTATTATCAAGGTCGCTTTACAAATGGCCAAACATGGATAGACCATTTAACACAACTATTATCCATACCATTAGATGATTATGCTTATGGCGGTGCCTGGGTGGAATCTGTATTTGATTCTAGACAGCCTTTCCCATTTAGCTTGGGTATGCAAGTTAATTTTTATCTTGTTCGATCCTTCCGGGATTATGAAAAAGCTAACCATTTATATGTCATTTGGGTAGGATCAAATGATTATATTCAAGGCCGAACAGATGTTGATTATGCTACATCCAATACAATTGCTACTATCAAAAAACAAATTGATTGGCTAATCTATTATGGCGCCAAATATTTTTTGTTACTTAACTTACCTGATCTTGGCTTCACACCAGAAGTAATACAAAAAGGGCCGATATTTGTAGAACATGTTAGCAAACTCTCACGATTACATAATGATAAATTTATTGGTTTGATAGAAAATCTTAAGCAAGAATATCCAGAATCTCGTTTTTTTCTATTAAACATCGCTTATTATTTTGATGATATCATTCAACATCCAGATCAATTTCAATTAAAAAGTGTTGCAGAAGCTTGCTATGACGGTGGTTTTTATTTACGATCTTATGGGTTAAATAAACAAGAAATTCAAGCAGCAGAAAAAGCGCATATCAATATTATGCAGAATAGTTCGTTGAGAACGGCTTATCTTGTATCACGAGCTGCATCACTCGGGCAACAACCGTGTTCTAATCCAGATCAATATCTGTTTTGGGATCCGATTCATCCAACACGAGTGATTCATCAATTATTAGCAGGATATGCATTGAGTGTATTAGGAGGCAAATAAATGTCTTACGAGGTTCCACATTTTATTCAGGGTAAAAAAATTAGTGCATCAAACAGAAAATTAGAAATTTACGATCCAGTACAAGGCAAGCTCGCAGGTCATGTGCTTGTTGCTGATAGACAAATTGTTCAGCAAGCCATTTTAGCTGCTAAGCAAGCATTTAAAACGTGGTCGCTGACTACTCCTTCGCAGCGTACAAAAATTTTATTTCGATTTAAAGCGTTATTAGATAAAAATATTGAAGCATTAGCTAAACTAGTAACTCAAGAACATGGCAAGACATTGGCTGAGGCAATAGGCTCGGTACAACGTGGCATTGATGTGGTAGATTTTACTTGTGGAATTACACATCATCTTAAAGGTGTTTTCACTGATCATGTGGCAACTGGAATAGATTGTTATTCCCTGCACCAACCATTGGGAGTATGCATTGGAATTACCCCGTTTAATTTTCCTGCCATGATTCCATTGTGGATGTTTCCTATGGCACTTGCTTGCGGTAATACGTTTGTATTAAAGCCTTCGGAAAAAGACCCTTCTTGTTCACTCCGACTGGTTGAATTAGCACAAGAAGCGGGTGTACCAGATGGTGTAGTAAACATTGTTCATGGCGATAAAGAAACAGTCGATGCGTTACTCATTCATCCCGATGTGAATGCAATTAGTTTTGTCGGTTCATCAACGGTAGCAGAATACGTTTATAAAACAGGTATGACTCATCATAAACGTGTACAAGCTTTTGGTGGCGCAAAAAATCATTGTATTGTGATGCCAGATGCTGACCTTGATCAAGCTGCAGAGCAACTTGTTGCGGCAGCTTATGGTTCAGCGGGGGAACGTTGCATGGCAATATCCGTTGTTGTAGCTGTTTCGGATGAAACAGCAGATAAACTAATTGCCAATATGAAAATTAAAATAACGCATTTAAAAATAGGCTCTGGGTTTTCAGCAGATTCAGATGTGGGTCCGCTTGTGACACAAGCACATTTAGAACGTGTGCAATCTTATATTGCATTAGGTAAAGAAGAAGGTGCCAAACTGATAGTGGATGGTAGCCAATATAAACCAAAAGAGTTTACTAACGGTTTTTTTATGGGAGCTTGTTTGTTTGATCATGTGCAACCTCACATGCGAATTTATAAAGAAGAAATTTTTGGGCCAGTATTGTGTATTGTGAGAGTTGCAAATTTTGATGATGGTTTAAAATTAATTAATGAACATGAATATGGAAATGGCACAGCTATTTTTACTCGTGATGGTTATATCGCGCGTACCTTTGCTGATCAAGTGCAAGTGGGCATGGTTGGTATTAATTTACCGGTGCCAGTGCCAGTTGCCTATCATAGTTTTGGCGGTTGGAAACGATCCATATTTTCTGATATAGGGATGTATGGATCAGAAGCTATTCGATTTTATACAAAATTGAAAACTGTTACGCAACGCTGGATGCCGAGGATATCATCATGATTACCGTAGGATTTATTGGTCTTGGCCACATGGGTCATCCCATGGCTAATAATTTATTGAAAGCAGGGTATACTTTACAAGTTTATGATGTGTTGCCCCAACTGACTCAAGCTTTATGTGATCGTGGTGCAACACTCGCACCTTCTATTGTGGCTATAGCAAAAGAAGCAGACGTGATTATAACGAGTGTGCAAACAAGTGAACAAGTACACGATATTTGTATGGGAGAAGATGGCCTATTTACCCATGCGCAACCTGATCTCCTTTATATTGATTGTTCTTCAATTGATATTAAAATGTCTGTTTTATTACATGACCAAGCTAAAAAATTTGGAATTGCAATGCTGGATGCGCCAGTATCAGGCGGTGTAGCAGGGGCTACGGCAGCAATATTAACATTTATGGTAGGTGGGAGCGATATTGATTTTGAGCGTGGTCGGCCGATTTTAGAGACGATGGGAAAAAAAATTGTTCATGCCGGCCCTGGTGGACATGGGCAAGCAGCAAAAATTTGTAATAATTTATTACTTGGTATTTCAATGATAGGTGTGGGTGAGGCATTTACTTTAGCAGAAAAACTAGGGTTAGATCAGAAAAAATTTTTTGAAATTAGTTCCAATTCATCTGGACAATGTTGGTCCATGACAAATTATTGTCCGGTGCCTGATATTGTTGAAAATGTGCCGGCCAATCATCATTACCAACCTGGATTTATGGCTAAAATGATGTTAAAAGATTTGCGTCTTGCTAATCACGCAGCTGAAACAGTCGATGCTGTGATTCCCTTGGGAACAGTTGCTATGGAATTGTATGAGCTATATGTTAATCAAGGATTCGGAGAAATAGATTTTTCTGGCATTATTAATTTAATCGCAGGTAAAGATTGAAAGGAATGGGTACTATGAAATATACGATTCACCTTGCTCATGTCAATTTATCACATATCCCTCTTGTTGGTGGTAAAAATGCATCTATTGGTGAGCTCACCAAAAATTTATCTCATGCCGGTGTTAAGGTTCCAGGAGGATTTGCGACATTAGTAGATGCGTACCGGTCATTTTTATCTGAAAATCATTTAGATAAAAAAATTTATCACATTATTAGCAAAACTAAATTTAAAAAAATGGATCAATTAAATAAAGTGGGTACTGCAATTAGACGACTCATTGTGAACGCACCTTTTTGTTCTACATTTGAAAATGAGATTGCCTATGCTTACGCTGAACTACATCATCCAACAGTTGCCGTACGTTCTTCAGCAACAGCGGAAGATTTACCCAACGCATCTTTTGCGGGTCAGCAAGAAACTTATTTAAATGTGAAAGGTGTTAACAATATACTGCAAGCTATCAAATTGGTTTTTGCTTCCTTATTTACGAATCGTGCGATTGCTTATCGAGAACATCATGGGTTTGATCAATTAAGTATAGGTATGTCAGTTGGTGTTCAACCCATGATTCGCAGTGATCATGGAACAAGTGGCGTCATATTTACTTTAGACACTGAATCTGGATTTGACCAAGTCATTTTAATTACTGCTTCTTATGGTTTGGGCGAAGGTATTGTGCAAGGTGGCGTTATTCCTGATGAATTTTATGTATCTAAACCCCTATTAGAAAATAGAAAATTTGCTATTTTACAACGTAAGCTTGGTGAGAAAAATATTAAAATGATTTATACCCAATCAAAATCACCGCACAAATCCACCAAAATTGTTCCTGTTTCTTTTGCGAAAAAACATAAATTTTGCATAAATGATCACGATATACAGTTGCTTGGTAAACAAGCTTTAATGATTGAAAAGCATTATGGCAAAGCGATGGATATTGAATGGGCGAAAGATGGGTTAACAGGAGATATTTATATTTTACAAGCTCGTCCGGAAACTGTTAAAAGTTACAAGCGTAATGATCACACATTAGAACAATTTAAATTATTAAAAAAAGGTAAGGTACTCATTGAAGGACAAAGTGTAGGGCAGCGTATAGGGGCTGGGCAAGCTTGTATCATTAACAATCCAAAATATCTTCATCAAGTCAAACCAGGCAGTGTATTAGTGACTGATATGACTGATCCAGATTGGGAACCCATTATGAAGCAAGCTGCTGCTATCGTCACTAATCGTGGTGGGCGTACTTGTCATGCAGCAATTGTTGCGCGAGAACTTGGCATACCTGCTGTAGTTGGTTGTGGTCGTGCAACGCAAGTGATAAAAAATAATAGTACAATCACTGTATCTTGTTCAGAAGGACAAACCGGCTATGTTTATGAAGGAAATATTCCATTTAAAGTAAATAAAATGAATATAAAAAATTTACCTCCTTTGCCAGTTAAATTATGTCTGAATGTAGGCAACCCAGGTAAAGCCTTCACAACACAATTTCTACCCAACGATGGTATTGGTTTGGCTCGTTTAGAATTTATTATTAATCATATGATCGGCATTCATCCCAACGCATTGTTGCACCTTGCTTCCTTACCCAAGAAAGTGCAGCGTGAAATTCACATTCGTACAGTTAGCTATAAAAGTCCAACAGAGTTTTATATTGAAAAATTACGTGAAGGCATCGCAACTATTGCTGCGGCATTTTATCCCAAAGAGGTTATATTCCGTTTTTCAGATTTTAAATCAAATGAATATGCTAACTTATTGGGTGGTCAATTTTTTGAGCCACATGAAGAAAATCCCATGCTAGGGTTTCGTGGCGCTTCTCGTTATATTAGCCCTCAATTTAAAGCGTGTTTTAAAATGGAATGCGAGGCGATGTGGCGAGTTCGTCATCAAATGGGATTAACCAATGCACAACTGATGATCCCATTTGTGCGAACCGTGGATGAATTAAAAAAAACAATTCACTTAATTGAAAAATTTGGATTAAAGCGCGGGGTGAATGGATTGAAAATTTATATGATGTGCGAATTACCATCTAACGTTATACTCGCCGATGAATTTTTAAAATATGTAGATGGTTATTCGATAGGATCAAATGATTTGACGCAATTAATATTGGGGTTAGATCGGGATTCAAATCTTGTTGCTGCTTCATTTGATGAACGTAATGAGGCCATCAAGAAAGTGTTACATGAAACGATTGCTATTTGTAATAGTAAAAATAAATATGTCGGTATTTGTGGACAAGGCCCATCCGACCATCCCGATTTTGCTCGCTGGTTATTGAATGAAAATATTCAATGCATATCGCTCAATCCAGATTCAATTGTTGATACGTGGATGCGTATAGCCAATGAAATTAATGATCAGAATAACAATGCGAATTTAATTAAATTCGATAAAAATAATTTTAAACGCGAAGTCGCGTCTTAATGTGAGTATTGCATCAACAGTCTCAGTTTAAACAAGAACGTTCAACTGAATGATTAAATTGATAAACTTATTAGCTATATTATACACACTAAAAATGTGTATAATATAAAGAAGGCAATAAATGGGTAAAGTATATAGTAGTCGTGAGATTATCTCGCAATTAAAGGATGACGGATGGTATGAGGTAAGAATTACTGGTAGCCATCATCATTTTAAACATCTAGTTAAAACTGGGATTGTTACTGTACCTCATCCAAGAAAACAGATAGGTAAAGGATTATTAAATAGTATCTTGAAACAAGCGAAATTGAAGGGGAAATAAATTATGGTGATTGAATATATTGGATTAGCCGAAAAAGTTAATGATGGTTATACCGTTTTTTTTCCCGATTTTCCTGGTTTTGGGTCAGCTGGTAATTCTTTAGAAGAAGCAAGGAAAAACGCGAGAGAAGGATTAATTGCTCATATCGAACTGCTCATTGAAGACGAACAATCGATTCCACAACCTACATTATTAGATAATGTTGTGAAATTACCGGATGCAAAAGGAAGTATTCCATTAATTATTTCTGTCATTGCACCATCTGGTAGAGCACAGAGGATTAATATCACAATTGATAGTGCTTTGTTAAATGCCATTGATGTAGCAGCTCATAATCAACACAAAAGTAGATCAGCTTTGTTAGCAGAAGCTGCGCAGAAATTGATAGCAGAACTTTGACTCATTTCATATTAGAAAACTCTGATGGTAGTATTCTT
>MGXW01000025.1 GCA_001801495.1 Gammaproteobacteria bacterium RIFCSPHIGHO2_12_FULL_37_34 | reverse complement strand
GATTACATGCTGTCACATAAGCACGTCTTGCACACAAATACCGCCCCCAAAAAATAGAGGCGCCAACTGTATTCACATATAAATCGTTTGTATATCCTTTTAAACCAATACGCGCATTGCCAGAAAGATTCGCTTCCACACATGCACTCCTTACATCATAAATATAAATACAGACATCATCTTTTGCTGTAATACGATTCACATTAACAATGCCACGAATACTCACTTTGCCAGCACCATCAGCATCAATATCAAGTTTATTACTGTTAGCACCTATAATATTAATATCACTTTGTCCATGATGAACAATTGATCGAATGCCAATATTACCTTTCACATTCACTGCACCAGAACCATTTGTACGAATCACCACGTTTGGTGAATTGACACCAAATACCGTAATGGAACCTGTACCATTTAATACAACACGTTTTAAACGAACCTCACCTATTAAGTAAATATTTCCGCTTGCTGTTGAAGTTGATGTAATATCAAGGCTATCTGTTTGAATACGAATCGCCTCAACTGTGCCACACCCTTTTTGTATTAATTTATTCAGCTGGTTCACACCAATTCGCACAATAACACCATTCATAACACTATTAGGAACTTCCTTATTTGTTTGCCGTACATATAAAGTGTCGCCATCCATCGTAACGCGTATTGCATTCACGCCGGCATTTGGGCCATAAATATATACACTGTTACTTTCATCTGTACCAAATAGTTGTAATTGGTAGGCACCATTTGTTTTAATCACATTAAAATCTGATACGCGTACGACTGAGGTTGTCATCCCGGCAGAATCAGGCGCATGACGATTTATTTTTTCCGTACCATTAGGATCTCCTGTAAAAAACCAATGATCAGCGCCCTGTGTCCATTGATTAGAAGTGGTTGCAACTGCTCGCTCCCATGTTTCTTTGGTGAGATCATCTGGGCGTTGCGATGGTTCTGTATTCATGCAGCTTGCTAACAGAAGAGATATGAGGATACAGATAATAATGCGCATCGTGTGTTCTCTTAGTGATAAGAATCATCATAAATGATTGCAACCACCCCAGCAAGATGCATCATTTCCGCACCAAATAAACATGCTCCAATACTGGTGTATTATTTTCTACGCGTAAAGCGACAACCTCATAGCGCACAATAGTAAAATGATGTTGCATAAGCATCTGATTCAAATAAGATCGACTATATACAAACCTACCAAATGCAGTTACCTGAAACCCTTCCTCTTCATTCATTTCCGCACTAAACAAAAAGAAACCCTGTGTTTTCAAAGCTTGATTAACACGTGAAAATAATATCGATAATTCTCCAATATACCCCAGTACATCTCCAGCAAGGATTAAATCATACAAATTATTTTTATCATTTAAAAATGATTGGATATCAGATAAAATAAATTCATCGTAAATAGGTTTTGCAGCTGCCCTATCTAACATATTTTTAGAAATATCCACACCAATTACCTTGTTTGTTTCTGTTTTAAAATATTTTCCACACAATCCCGTGCCACAACCTAAATCTAAAATATGCCATTGCCGATAAGCGTCGTTGGTTAATTCAACAATCCACTTAAAAAAACGTTGCGGTAATTGGTAATGCAATACATCTGTTAAATGAACATCATAATGGTCGGCATAAGCATCAAATAAAGAACCCACAAAATCAGCGGGTAAGGTCGATAAATGTTTATCGGGCGTCAATATATTTATTAAGTGTTGCACAATGGTATGCCCTGGCTGAATACGCAATGCTTCTTGAAAATGGGTTAAGGCAACTTCTGGCCCTTTGGTTCGTAAAGATAACACTCCCAAATTATAATGCGCCTCGAAAAAATGAGGGTTAATGTTTAAAGCTTGCAAATAAAAATCGGTAGCCGAATGCATATGCCCGCGCTTGGCCTCAATAACGCCTAAATTGAAAAATAGTTGGGTATCATTTGGCGAAAGAGCAAGTGCTTCTAAATAACAAGATCGCGCTTCACTTAATCTTCCTAATTTAAATAAACAAGTTGCAAGATTCGTTTTTGTTTCAACATGAAAAGCATGCATGTTGGTAATAACGGATAAATGTTTAAGAGCTGATGAATAATTCTCCTCTTGCATCAAAAGAGACGCTAATTGAAAATGAGCACCTACATGTTCTGGAACAAGTTCAAGCATGGCTTCATAAACTCGTTTAGCATCTTTTTTGCGATTTAATTTATTGTAAGCCAATCCCAAATTATAGTATGCGTCTATATAATTAGATTGTAATTTTATCGCAGCTTCATAAGCTAAAACCGCCTTTTCCAAATTTTTTTGCATAAAATAAACTGTACCCATATTATTAAATGCTGCAGAAAAATTGGGATGTTCCTGAATTATTTTTTCCAATAATTGTATCGCCTGATCATAAAGGCCTTTTGCTTTAAAAATATTAGCCATATGAAGCTGGACATTCGCATGCTTCGGTTCAATTTCTAACGCTTGTATTAAATAACGATATGCAACATCTAAATCACCCATTTCTATATATAACAAGGCGAGCAAATGTAGCGCGGTTACATCGTTTGGGTGGGTTTGTAACCAGGCTACATATTCTTGTTTAGCCTCTTCTAAGCGGCCTGATTGGTGTAATTGTTTAATGTCAAGTAAGGACAAGTATCATGATTCCTGTAGCCAATGAAAGTAGAACTGTTATACGTTACTTCTAGGAAGTATAGGTAGAGATAGACTAGTTTAGTGTACCATCCATCTATATAATAATACTCGATGGAATAAAAGAAGGAACAAGGAATGTCCATGCAACAAACTATTCAATCCGTAGCCGGACCCATACATGCAAAAATCATTCTCCCTGGTTCAAAAGCTATCACAAAACGAGCCTTGTTATTAAGTGCTTTAGCCGAAGGGGTGTCTGAAATCTCAGGAATAAGTATAAATAGTGCAACATTAGCAATGATTAAAGCATTGCATCAACTTGGCATTGCTATTCAATTAGATGAACAATCAAAGTCATGCATTATCGCAGGTGGTGGAGGAAAATTTCCTAAAAAACAAGCTACTGTTTGGTGCGAAAAATCTCAAGCTATTTTTCAGTATTTACTTGCAAGCTGCGCCGCATCTGGTGGCGTTTATTATTTTGACGGCCCTGCGCCTTTTGCTGAAAAGACCAGCATGCAATTATTAAATATTTTAATCCGTCAAGGCATTCAGCTCATTCCAAGTGATGTAAAAAAAATGCCATTTACATTAGTAGGCGCCGAATCACTAGATGGTAGTGAAGTTACCTTTAATAAACCACTCCATCATGAAATTGTTTCTGCTTTACTCATGATCACACCTTTTGCACGATCACCTTTTACCATTCATTTGCCTGATGGAATGGATCACCCCAACATTGATATGACCTGTACCATGATGGCTGAATATGGTGTGCTCGTCCATCGTGTGCATCAAGCACAACTGATGGTGCCCATTCCTCAACGCTATCAAGCTAAAGATTATACGGTTGAGCCTGATTTTGCATTAGCCGCCTATTTTTTTGCTGCAGCAGCAGTAACAGGCGGCGAAATAAGCATTCAACCCACTAAACATTCCCTTTCAAAACAACCTAGCAGCAAATTTATATCCATCCTCGAAAAAATGGGCTGCCATGTTCTTGAAACACATACTGGATTAACCATTCAGGGAAGAGAAAAATTGCAGGGCATTGAAGTAAGCATGCGAAAATTTTCAGATACATTTTTAGCCCTCGTAGCCATTGCACCATTTGCTAAATCCGCCACTCGCATCGCACACATTGGTAATATTTGTCAAAAAGAACATGAAAGAATGATTGCTATCAAAGGTGGTTTAATAAAAATGGGAGTTCATGTGGAAACGGGTAATGATTGGATTAAAATTTTTCCTACCACACCAAAAGCTTGCTCACTCAATATCTTATCCGATTATCGTTTAGGTATGGCGTTTGCTATTATTGGTTTAAAAGTGCCTGGTATCACCATCGAAAATAGTGAAGGTATAAAAAATATCTATCCTGATTTTTTCAAAATCTGGAATCATTTAGGTGAAGATATTAATATTAATGCGTAAGTGGTGAATATCGGACTAGACAATTTCTAGACTTTTAAGTACGATCTTTTCCTTCTAACGGATGATGATTGGCTAACATGAATAAAATTACTATTCAACGCCACGCTCAAACACTTTTACAATCTGCTGGCATTCAGATTAATGGCAATCAACCTTGGGATATTCAAATTCATAATAAAGCCTTCTATCAACGAGTCATGCGAGAAGGCGCGCTTGGTTTAGGTGAAGCATATATGGATAAGTGGTGGGATTGTCAGGAGCTAGATCATTTTTTTGAACGCATATTAAGAGCCGGCTTAGATTCAAAAGTTGGACAACCTCTTCATGCATTCTTAAAAAATTGGTTAGTGAAAATAATCAATTTTCAATCTAAAATACGCGCTAAAGAAGTAGGCAAAAAACATTACGATTTAGGAAATACTCTATTTAAAGCAATGCTCGATAAACGCATGATATACAGCTGCGGTTATTGGAAAACTGCGCATCATTTAGAGGAGGCACAACAGGCAAAACTAGAATTGATTTGTCAAAAATTACAACTTAACCCTCAATTACGATTATTAGATATCGGCTGTGGATGGGGTGGATTGGCTAAATATGCTGCTGAGAATTATGGTGTAAGCGTAATGGGCGTCACTATTTCTCAACAACAATACGAATACGCAAAAGAATATTGCAAAGGATGGCCCATTGAAATCCGGCTTCAAGATTATCGTGAACTGCAAGATAAATTTGATCGCATCGTTTCTGTTGGTATGTTTGAACATGTGGGCCATCCTAATTATGATGCGTTTATGCAAACTGCATACCGTAATTTAACGGACGATGGATTATTTTTATTACATACCATTGGTGTAAATATGACTAATGTGTTTGCTAATGATTGGATCATCAAATATATTTTTCCCCATGGCATGTTACCTTCCATCGCACAAATTGCAAAAGCCACTGAGAAATTATTTGTCATGGAAGACTGGCATAACTTTGGTACTTACTACGACAATACACTCATGTCCTGGTATGAAAATTTCACTCGTCATTGGGAAGAATTAAAATCCACATTCGATGAACGTTTTTATCGAATGTGGACATATTATTTATTATCGTGTGCCGGTTCTTTTCGTGCTCGCTCGATTCAATTGTGGCAAATCGTTTTTTCTAAACATGGCATAATAGGTGGTTATACTGCACCGCGATAATTCAGCGTATCAAATCTCACTGTTAATCCCACATTTAATGCTGGTGTATTTAAATCATCCTGTAAAGCTTTCATTTGACTTAAACTCGCTTGCAACCCTATATAAGGTGAAAATGCATAACGAACCCCAACCATTGGCTCGATTAAAGATCCACCGCTGATTGAAAGCCCACCACCACCACCTGCGCCTACTAACACTTCTGAGAAAAATTGCAAACGATGATGCAAAAATTCCTTACTCTGAATGCCAGGACCTAGCATACCTGTTGCGTAACCGCCTGCATGGAATCCACTATACGCACCCATACCTTGATAACTCATAAAAAATAACGGCGAAAATAATTGATCGATTTGAATGCCAATGAGTTGTATGGTTGAAGTAGTCGCACTAATCGTGCGCTGTGGATGAAAATAAGTTTGATTTAAAAATTGAATACGCCAACCTTGAATATCATAATGATCGGCTAAAAGATGACTGGCTTTTGTTTGTTCAGTGGCAATATCTAAATGATAAAGCAGTTGAGCAGTCATAGGAACCGCATTCATTTGACCATGAGGAGACCAGAGATAACCTGTGCTAACCCGTAATGCAAATTGTTTAGTGAGTGAGCATTCCAAGCCTATTAAAGGATTCACTAAAAATCCACCGCCTGTATCTACCGCACCTCCTCCTCCTGCACCCACTCCTAATTGAGGAATAAATGCACCAAATGATCCTAAAGAATAATGGTAGCCCAACCCTCCCAACACATCCATATAACCATTCGGTATACCAGAAAATGCACCCGATGTTTTTAACCACCAAAAAGTATTATCTGTAAAATAATGATCGAACTCCGCGCCAACTAATTTTATTGTTCCATCTTGAACTGAACCATCTATATCTTTTGTTCCAGGACGCTGTAGATAGGCTTGTAGCAAAATCGCGAAATCATTGCGTTGAAAATTAATAAATTTGCCAATTGGTAAATGGATATCATCCAGATTGAAAAGAGAACGCCCCACATGACTATCACGAGGAGAAAGATAATAAAATTCGGTTGGTATATCTAAATCGACTCCAACTTGTTGGCTGTGAATCTCGCCACTTGGAAAAGTAACATAACTATAATGCACTCCTAACCGCGCCCATGGAAAAGCATAAGCAATCCCAACGTTAGGACGCACCATTAAACCACCGCCCACCAATGATGCCCGCCCACCACCACCCCCCACAAATAATCCCACATCCCCCCACCAATGCGGAATCAGTTCGTGATGCACGCCACCGCCTACACCAACGGTAAATAACCCACCTTGTGTACCACGGATAGCGCCATAACCACCTAATCCTCCGTAAATAGTTGGCGTGATATCAGCAAAATAATTGACACCCAATAAACCCATGCTGTGGATGTTGTTTGGCATTTTGATGTTATTGTCATAACTAAAGCGGAAAAAGCCAGAGATGGAATGTAAGCTATAAAAATCAGGATTTTTTGTAACCGTTGCGACTGTACCAGTCGATACAACCATCGCCACAAAAAAAACACAAATAATTTTTCGATAATCCATGAGATGAAATCCATTTCACATATGTAGAAGTTTAGATTTGATCTGACACTCCAATATTGGTTAATATTTATGAAAACGGTTCATTGAATTTTACTCCAATTTACCGCGAGTGTCAGATCAAATCTAAACTTCTACACTTTCTTGAAGCTCAGAATCATTATTTCTAAAATTGGCTAGTTTAACTCTTAATTCTTCGATAGTAGGATTTTTATTTGGCATACATTTTTTCCCTTGATCATTTTTTAACCCGTTGATTAAATTTATAGAAGCATATGATGTACATTCATCGCTCGTTAGAAGCAAGAATTAAAGATATTCTAAAGCGGAATAAAAACCCTTAAGCTTATCTTAAGACTAAGTCCTTTATGATAAAGATATTGTCATGGAGGACAAATGTATGCCACTCAATAAATCACAGGAAGATGAAATTAATTGCGTTATTGATTCTTTCTTCGAAAACTTTCCATTATCACCTAATGATTTCATTCAAGAAGTAACGGAATTAAAACATGTTTTAAAAACACCTGTTGATGAAAACCATCGCTATTATTGGCTACGTGAACTTTTTGTTAATTCTGCTCTCTATTTACATTTGTATTTTCGGCCAAATGATATAGCCGCTCATTTTATCAGTATAGCCGATGTCGAAATTTATATTCTCGATCGCATGAGCAGTCATTTAATAGAATTAGCCAATCAAGCACAGATACCATTATCAACATTAGAATCGGTATGGAATCGTACTAATATGATCTTTGATATAATTCCTCATCGTCACTACAGGCTTACTTTTGCCAGCAAACCAGCTCCTTGCGATGGTATCACTGCTCTCCCTTTACCAGCAGATATGAATCCCATTTATTCCTACTCAATTGTTTTTATTCCTAATGAAGAATTTGATGATACCCATCCCCATGGTCGAATGATTAATATTGCTTATGCTCAAGTAAAAGTAGATTGCGGAGAGGGACACATTCATGAAGAAACAATAGAACTAGCCGATGTACCTCGTCTTCATAATGATAGAGAAGAAGATCAATTTAAATTAAAAATCGAACCGAAAGCACATATCGAAACCGAAAGATTCGCAGCAAAAATGGCTTTAAATTATTTGCCTCCTTTCAAATCTAAACACGATCTTCTGGAATCCAAATCAGCTAAACAGATTATAACCTATCGCTACTATTTCAATTTGCTTAAAAACAATCAATTATCCATTTCTGAACTCGTTCATTTATCCTCTTGTGCAGGCGAGGTTCTTACCGACCCTATCATGGTAGAATTGATAAAAAAGGAAATTTGTGATTTCACGAATTCGAAAGAACTCTCTTTACCGCAAAAAGCAATTGTCATTCACCCTGTTTACTCTGCATTATTAGCGCGAAATATGATTTCGATATTTGATATAGTCAGTCTGGACTACAATCGATGCAAATTCCTTTCGCAAACTCCTATCGCTAACCTCATACAGCAAAATAAACTCACTTTTGTTCAGGCACTGAATATACCTCTATACCTCAAAAATATTCTGACGTGTGGATTATATTTTGATTTTTTCTCACAAGAAACCGATTGGGACGAATTTAGCAATATCAAAAAACATCAATATCAATTACTATTAGATAATAAAATTTCCTCACTCATTAAGAGTAAGCAAATTCAATTTAATCAAATTAATAAACTAACTGAATTAGCAATATTCTTGATAGAGCATTACCCTCATCTTATCAATTGGTATGAACAAAACTTTTTCTTTCTGGATGAGCTTAATAATGTCAATTCAGATGCTTTTTTTGAATTATATTTGCGTGTTTATACCGCTCGATTATATGCAATTTATGATTCGACACCTTATACCATAAGCAACAAGCAAGATAGTTTGCCTGGTTTAATCGAAGAATTACCTGAAATTGCTATTGAATGTGGGATGGATTTACCAATATTACAACAACGATTTTTTTATCAACTCATTTCTATTATTAGAATGGATATTTTATCTCAAAACAATAAATTGCCTTTACATGAAGAAATACTACATCAAATTAATCGAGCAGAACACACTAAACAGACCGATTGGTGGAGTGTATTTAACAATTTAATTCAATTTGCTATCAAAGCATATCATCAGCCACCTGGTCAACCTGACTCTCACCTTATCTATAAAAATCCCAAATCAAAACATATCTTCTTCA
>MGXW01000024.1 GCA_001801495.1 Gammaproteobacteria bacterium RIFCSPHIGHO2_12_FULL_37_34 | reverse complement strand
TCAAGAGATGTTATTAGCTTATGAATGGAATGCTCAAAAACGATTGCTATTGGCATTAGGCGTGCATGAAAACTTTTACCGCGATTTAAAAAAATAGCTCTAAGGCAGCATGCGCTGTAAGATGTTATCTTTCTCAATAAAATAATGATAAAACGCAGCAAGAGCATGCAAACTAACTAACACAATAATCGTAATAGCTAGCATATAATGCATATCAAATGCTACTTCAGTCAGCGCTTTGCTTTGAGTGATAGGTAATTGCAGTTGAACATCGCCCATACGCGGTGGTTTACCAGCAGCTGAGGAACCAATCCAACCAGCAAGCGGCATGGCAATCACAACCACGTACAATAGCAGATGAACAATGCGCGCACCCAAGCGCTGCCAGGAAGGGTCGGTGGCAGGCAGCTTAGGTTTGGGATTGATCCACGCCCAAAACGCACGCAAAATCATTAACACAAAAATAGTAAGCCCTGTTAGCTTATGAATGTTATAGGCCACACCCTTATAAGCTTTTGGTATATCATCCAGAAAATAACCAAACACCAACATACAGAGCAGCAACACAAAAATGAGCCAATGAAAAAATTTAGCAACGCTGCCATAGGTAGTTGCGGTGTTTTTTATATTCATACAGGCTTCAATTTGATGCCGACCCGCCTGGAATATAAGTAACAGTAGTACAAGAACTGTTCACAGAAAAAGAGGTGATGAGTTTTAATCTTTGTGTAAGTGCGCTACAAATCCCTGCAGAGGGTTTAACATTTGTTATCTTATAGGTACCGCTGGCAAGTGCCCCCAACTGCATCGTTCCTCCCCATGGCAAGGCCCATACACCTGTGGATCCTCCTAAAAATTGCTGTACCGTCGTTGTACTCGCAGAACCCGCTGTCATGGTAACGCTTTCTATTGCTGCTGCGATAGCTTGTATCTGCTGAAGATAAGTATTCACTTGCGAGGTTGCAGATGCTGCAGAATAATAACGTAAGGACATCACAATAATGACTGCCGCAATGCCTAACACCAATAATATTTCAAGCAACGTTACACCTATCATGGATCCAAATCGTCGTATCATAATCTTCCCTTCCTTTTTGTTGATAGATACCCTGACAAAATACTCAGTACACGACAAAATTTCCATTGACCCTTCGAGACGATCGATTTTGTTTCCGATCGTGCTGAGGGTCGCGCGCAGCGCGACGTCTCGAAGCACGATCGGAAACAAAATCGATCTCCTCAGGGCAAACGGAAACTTTGTCGTGTACTGAGGACAAAATATATAAATACGTCGTTTATTATGTTATTTTTCTAGCGAACTAATCAAGCAGAATCATAACTGACTATGACAAACCACACTGCGTTACATTTTATTGAAATTGAACCTGCTGTTCCTGCGCAGCATACCATTATTTGGTTGCATGGACTTGGCGCAGATGGTAATGATTTTGTGCCTATTGTTCCTGAACTTCATTTGCCATCGCATCATACCATTCGTTTTATTTTTCCACATGCTCCCATTATGCCTATTACGCTTAACAATGGTTACAAAATGCGCGCATGGTATGATATTTATTCACTAAACAATAATCACCGAGTAGATGAAACTGGTATTGCTCAATCTGTTTTATCTATCACAGAATTAATTGAAGCAGAAATTGCTCGTGGAATTTCATCTACTCACATTATATTAGCCGGATTTTCTCAAGGCGCTGCGATTGCACTCACCACAGGCATTTGTTATTCACAAGCACTCGGTGGCATTATTGCACTATCTGGTTATTTGCCATTAACCAATACAGTCGATCAAGCAAGTAGTGCTAATCGGAAAATTCCTATTTTTATTGCTCACGGCACGCACGATCCTATTGTGCCTTATCTTGCTGGAAAAACTGCCGAAACTTTATTGCAACAAGCAGGTTATCCTGTGTCCTTTCATACCTATCCCATGGCACATTCCGTTTGCGGGGAGGAAATAAAAGATATTGGGCAATGGATAAAAATACATTGTAAAATACAATAAAATAATACAAATTACCGCACTCGAGGAGACCTACTATGGGGGTAGTGATTAATTTAGACAAAAACTCCTGACTTCAGCGCCCACACTACAAAGATAAACCCGTTTGCCCTGAGGAGCGCGAAGCGCGTCTCGAAGGGCAAACAGAGAAAATGATTACTTCTTTTCTAAATCATCTGTATGTCCAGTGTAATAACTTCCATCCGAACATTTGAGAATATAAACCCAAAACATTATTCATCCTTCTCGAAAATATCTGTTCACCCTTCGAGACGCGCTTCGCGCTCCTCAGGGTGAACGGACCGCACTACATAATTTAATCCAACTACTTGATAAAATGAATTTAAAGTTAAATAACCACTGAAATACGCTGAAATCAGGAAAATACATTGTAAAATACAATAAAATAATACAAATTACCGCACTCGAGGAGACCTACTATGGGGGTAGTGATTAATTTAGACAAAAACTTAGTTGATGAAGCTCGCACACAATCTAAAATCTTGCATCGTTCTATCCCTAAACAAATTGAACATTGGGCCAGAATAGAGCATATCGCAGAAGACAATCCCGATCTCACTTATTCTCAAATTAAAGATATTTTGCTAGGGCTTGCGGACTACGAGAAAGGGAACGTTAAAATTTTTATAGGGATTTAAAAAGAACCAGTTCTTAACCAAAAAGATACGACGCCCCCACAGAGTATAAATCCATCGTGCCAGCTGCCTTATTACCGTTTGCACGCGCCCATTGGCCAACAACAGCAAATTCCGGCGAGAAATAATATTCACCTCCAGCACCTAAATAATATCCTGTTGCACTATGCTGGCCAGAATTTAATCCGATATTGCTTGCTACTGTAGCATTTGTAATAGAAATTGATGAATAAATGCGTTGCACACCAAATTTTCCAAATAATTCAAAGCCACTTGTCCCAACAGGAATGATGCCCTTGCCTGCTAGGCCATAAGAATACTGCCTATTGGACCCTGCTTTTGTACTGTTTTGATCATCAATTGTCGTATTAGCATAACGTGTATACCCCAACTCCATACCAAAATAAGGCATAAATTTATAACCAGCAGCAATACTACCGCCTAAACCAGAAGAGGAAGAATTAGAATCGACCGGATAATTATCTTGAATTTGGCGAGTGGAACCAAGATTGCCTTCCACATACCAGCCATAAGGAATAGACATACTTGCAAATGTTGATATGCTAAAAAAAAACATAACGACTCCACTGATGGCTAGTCGCTTACAAAAAATTAAGTTAACCATAATTACTCCAATTAAAAAAATGATTCAAACCTTACGGTTGCAACAATGCAATATCTGCTACTTGTAAAAACAAAGACCGTAACTTACTTAATAATAAAATCCGATTTTCACGTCGTTTTTTATCATCTGTCATCACCATGACGTGATCAAAAAAATCATCCACTGGTTGACGTAAATCAGCAAGTTGTAATAATACCTCATCATATTTTGCTGATTGATACAAATCTACAACCGCTTTGCTTCTTAATTCTAACTGTTTTGCTAATTCTTTTTCTGCTGGATGTTCAAAAAACATCGGGTTGATTTCTGTTGTCTGAATAACATCCGTATATTGACTTAAAATATTGCTAACACGTTTGTTTGCACTGCTTAAGGCTTGTGCTTCCTTTAACTTTTTAAAAGCCTGTACTGCTTTCATTCTTAAATGCACATCAAAAGGCTTAGTCATGCCTAATGCCACCACCGCCGTAAACACATCTGGCGTCACTCCTTGCTCTTGATACCAAGCACGCATACGCTCTTGAACAAAATAGAGCGCTTGCGAAACACAAGCTGTGTTATCTAATAAACTCTTATAACAAGAAACAACATAGATAAAAATTTCTTGCAAATCAAGTTCAATTTGTTGCTCAACCAGTATGCGTATGATACCTAATGCAGCACGGCGTAATCCATAAGGATCTTTATCGCCTGTCGGAAGTTGATAAATACCAAATAATCCTATTAAAGTATCAATGCGGTCAGCAAGTGCAAGCACCTGACCAATAGGATTGCTAGGCAACCTATCACCGGCATAACGCGGCAAATACTGCTCTTTTAAAGCAATTGCGACATGATTCGGTTCTTGATCATGCAAGGCGTAATAATAACCCATGATACCTTGCAATTCAGGAAATTCAGCTACCATATGCGTAGTCAAATCGGTTTTTGCTAATTGGCCTGCGCGCATCGCTTCATCAACGTTCCATTTCAATTTTTTAGCAATAAAAGCTGCAACCTTGCTAAGACGCTCACTCTTTTCATAAAGCGTTCCTAATTTTGCTTGAAAAATAATACCGTGCAAGCGCTCAACACGTTGCTCTAAACTTTCTTTTTTATCGATCTCATAAAAAAAAGCAGCATCCGCTAAACGAGCGCGTAACACACTTTCATTACCACAGATCACGCGATTCTGAGAAGATGGGATATTACTGATCGTTACAAAGTAAGGGAGCAACTCTCCCTTTGTTCCAATCACTGGAAAATAACGCTGATGATCTTGCATCGCTGAAATTAATGCTTCTTTGGGTATGTTTAAAAAAGTAGAATCAAATTGCCCGCACCATGCTATAGGCCATTCTACTAATCCTGTCACTTCATCCAATAATTCATGCTGAATAGATAACTGTCCTGTACCTTTTAATTTTTCTTGTAAACAGTGCGTTGCTTGTTGCTGGATAAGATCACGCCGTTTAATAAAATCAGCAATGACATAACCTTGCGTCTTCAGTAACGAAGGATAAAGAGCTGCATGTGACAATGTAATGGCATCTGGCGCTAAAAAACGATGGCCATGCGTTATACGACCTGTTTTGCAACCTAAAATCACCGCATCAATAATTTCCTCGCCATATAACATGACTACACCATGCACGGGTCGAATAAATTGAGTATCGCCTGCTCCCCAACGCATTCGTTTTGGAATAGGTAAAGCAGCTATCGCTTGCATCACAATATCTGGCAATAATTTCATTACTTTTTTACCGGGCACCGTTTGCCGAAAGGCTAACCACTCTCCTTGATGATTATTGATAGTAATTAACTCAGCAGGTGCAACTCCACATGAACGAGCAAAACCAATCAAAGCAGGCAAAGGATGGCCTTGTGCATCAAATGCAACTTTTTTTGCGGGGCCTTTACGTTCGACCACTTGATCGGATTGTGCAACCGATAAATCTTTTACAAATACCGCCAAACGACGAGGTGTGACAAAAAATTGGTTATCAGAAAAAGTAAAATGTTGATGTGCTAAACGTTCAGTGATGTGTTGGCAAAAAACTTGCGCTAACTTAAACAACGCTTTCGGTGGTAATTCTTCCGTTAAAATCTCAATTAAAAAATCATCATGCTGCTTCATGTTTGTTTTCCTTGAAGCAATGGAAATCCTAAAGCTTCACGTGCTTGATAATAGCCTTCTGCAACCTTTTTTGCTAAACGACGAATTTTTAAAATATGATGTTGGCGTTCAGCCACAGCCAATGCGCCGCGCGCATCCAACAAATTAAAAGTGTGCGATGCTTTAAGTACCATCTCATAAGCAGGCAATGGTAATCCTAACTCCATCAAACGTTCACTTTCTTTTTCATAAAAACGAAAATGTTCAAATAAATGCGAAATATCTGCTATTTCAAAATTATATTTAGACATCTCCACTTCCATTTGGTGATAGACATCACCATAAGTCACTACCCCTTCTAGCCCTTGCGTCCATACCAAATCATATATATTATCAACTTGCTGCAAACTCATGGCTAAACGCTCTAAACCATAGGTAATTTCACCAGTCACTGGTTTACATTCTAAACCACCTACTTGTTGGAAATAGGTAAATTGTGTAACTTCCATTCCATTTAGCCAAACTTCCCAACCCAAACCCCACGCACCCAAGGTGGGTGATTCCCAATTATCTTCAACAAATCGAATATCATCGACTAAAGAATCAACGCCCAATACACGCAATGAAGCCAAATATAAATCTTGGATATCGATAGGAGATGGTTTTAATATCACCTGATATTGATGATGACGTTGTACGCGATTAGGATTTTCGCCATAGCGACCATCAGTAGGCCGCCTGCTGGGTTGCACATAAGCTGCACGCCATGGTTCTGGGCCAATTGCTCCTAAAAAACTAGCTGTATGAAAGGTACCTGCTCCCACTTCAATATCAATGGGTTGCAAAATAACACAGCCTTGTTCTGCCCAATAGGTTTGCAGAGCAATGATTAACCCTTGAAATGTTTTGGAGTTTAAAGATAGCATGCTTTCATCCTGTGTAACCATATTATAAAATAGCGTGAATAGAGAACATATATGAGCCTCGCATCTTTTCCAAACAGTTTGCCACAATTTGCTGCGATCAAGCCAGCAGACATTGAACCTACGCTTCGCGTCATGCTTCTTGATCATCGGCAGAAATTACAGGCACTACTTGCTCAAGCTCAACCGTTTACTTGGAATAACCTCATGCAACCCTTAGAAATAATGGATGATAAGCTCAATCAATATTGGTCGCCCATTGCTCATTTGCATGCGGTCATGGAATCAGATGAGTTACGTGAAGCTTATAATCAATCATTGCCTCTACTCACAGAATATCATACTGAAGTAGCACAAAATGAATCCTTATATCAAGCTATCGGATCGCTTGCTAACAGTACGGGATTTTCGCAATTGGATCCTGCGCAAAAAAAAATAATAGAAAACGATTTACGTGATTTTCGACTAGCTGGTATTCATTTACCTGCCGATAAAAAAGCACGCATGGCTAAATTGCAAAAACAACTCAGCCAACTTACCACAAAATTTTCAGAAAATATTTTAGATGCGACACAGCATTTTATATTACACCTTACCGACTTTCAAACCGTCAAAGATTTGCCACCACCCGCTTTACAACTTGCTATTGACCATGCCAAACAACGTGGATTAGAGGGTTATGTACTTACTTTAGATTATCCTTCCTATTCCACAGCAATAAAATTTTTATCGGATCGTTCTATTCGTAGAACACTCTATGAAGCTTATACCACCCGTGCATCCGATCGCGGTCCACATGCTCACACATGGGATAATTCAAGCATCATGGATGATATTTTAAAAATCCGCCATGAAATCGCTCAATTAGTTGGATTTAAGAATTATGCTCTTTATTCCTTAACAACAAAAATGGCAAAAACACCGGATGAAGTGTTAGGTTTCCTAAATGATCTTGCCATCAAAAGCAAACCCATTGCAGAAAAAGAATTGAAAGAATTGATCGAATTTGCACAAACGCATGATGGCATCAAACAACTTGAAGCATGGGATATTTCCTATTATTCAGAAAAATTAAAACTAGATAAATTTCATTTTTCTCAAGAAGACTTACGTGTTTATTTTCCGATTAATAAAGTATTAAATGGTTTATTTACCTTAGCCAATCGTTTGTATGGTATTACAATCCATGAAGAAAAAAATGTTCCCACATGGCAGGAAAATGTACGCTTCTTTACTATCACGGATAATCAAAATCAACTGCGTGGTGGGATGTATACTGATTTATATGCGCGATCAAATAAACGTGATGGCGCCTGGATGGATGAATGTGTGATTCGGCGACGCGTGAGTTCTGAAGCAATTCAACATCCTGTGGCGTTTTTAACATGCAATTTCATGCCACCTGCTCATCCTCAAATCTCAACAAACCCTGCGTTATTAACTCATGATGATGTATTAACATTGTTCCATGAGTTTGGCCATTGTTTACATCACATCCTAACACAAATTGATTATCCATCCGTTGCTAGTATTAATAGTTTGCCTTGGGATTCTGTTGAATTCCCAAGTCAGTTTATGGAATATTTTTGTTGGGAGAAAGAAGTGCTAGCATTGATTGCTGGACATTATCAAACTGGTTCTCCTATTCCTGATGAGTTATTAAAAAAAATGCATGCGGCTAAACATTTTGAAACTGGGCTGCAAATGGTGAGACAATTGGAATTTGCCCTATTTGATTTTCGTTTACACCTAGAATACGATCCGCAAAAAACTAAACCAATCCAAACTGTTTTAAATGATGTTCGTCAAAAAATCGCGGTTATTCATCCTCCTGAATTTAATCGTTTTCAACATAGTTTTGCTCATGTGTTTGCGGGCGGTTATGCCGCTTGCTATTACAGCTATAAATGGGCAGAAATATTATCTGCAGATGCATACGCTCAATTTGAAGAAAAAGGTTTATTGGATCATGCGACAGGTTTATCTTATATGAAAAATATTCTAGAAATAGGCGGCATACGCGATCCTATGCTATCTTTTATTGCTTTTCGTGGCCGCAAACCAACTATCGATGCATTATTACGATTAAGCGGAATCAGTAACTAACGTAAGTAGGCTACTGGTTGCACAATACTCTTTTGAACCTTATGATATGGGTTTTTTCGGGGAACACACTATGTCAACCTATGGCTTAAATGAAATTCGCATTGGGATGAAATTAATCATCGATAATGATCCCTGTGTCGTGGTTGATAATGTGTTCGTTAAACCTGGTAAAGGTCAAGCCTTTAATCGTTTGAAATATCGCAACCTTAAAACCGGTCGCGTTATTGAACGCACCTATAAATCTGGTGATAGCATAAAAGCAGCCGATGTAGCCGACATTGATGCACAGTTTCTTTACAGCGATGGTCAGGAGTGGCACTTTATGGCAACCGAAAATTATGAACAATACGCTTTGCGCGAAGCAGAAGTTGCTGATGCGAAATTATGGATAAAAGAACAAGTGGAATGTAAGTTAACCTTATGGAATGGGGTACCTATTCTCGTCATGCCGCCTACTTTTGTCACTTTAAAAATCATTGAAACCGATCCTGGTTTAAAAGGTGATACCTCTGGAGGAGGCAGCAAAACTGCCAAGCTTGAATCGGGTGCTGTGGTACGTGTTCCATTGTTTTTACAAGAAGGCGAAAGCATCAAGGTTGATACGCGAACTGGTGAATATGTCTCTCGTGCAAAAGAATAAACCAACTTGGCAACCTTCTGCTCCATTAGAAAATTTGCAAACAAGAGCCAACCTTTTAAAAGAAATTCGTCATTTTTTTGCTAAATACAATGTGTTAGAAGTTGAAACACCTTTGCTTTGCCACACGTCTGTCACCGATCCACATATGGAAAGCATTTCTGTTTGCTTGCAACATCAGCCTTATTACTTACAAACCTCCCCCGAGTATGCCATGAAGCGCTTGCTTGCTGCCGGAAGCGGTGCAATTTACCAAATCACCAAAGCCTTTCGCCAAGAAGAAAGAGGACACTTGCATAATCCTGAATTTACTATCTTAGAATGGTATCGTCCCGGATTTAATCATCATGATTTAATGAATGAAATGGATGAATTGCTACAAACCGTGCTGCATACCACGCCTGCAGAAAAACAAACTTATCAAACTCTTTTTCAAACCTATCTTCACTTAGATCCACATCACACGACACTGATGGAATTAGAAAAATGCGCTAAAGATCATGGCATTTGTGTTCAAGCTTCCATTACTGATCCTGATACTTGGCTTAGCATATTGCTATCGCAATGCATTGAACCTCATCTTGGTAAAAATAACCGGCCATGTTTTATATATGATTTTCCAGCTTCTCAAGCCGCTCTAGCGCGCATTCAGCCTGGCCAACCCGCACTTGCATCTCGATTTGAAGTATATGTGGCAGGAATGGAACTCGCAAACGGCTTTCATGAATTGCAATGTGCTGATGAACAACGTATGCGCTTTAAAAAAAACCTTGCTGCACGCAAATCGGCTCAACTTGCTGAGTTAGCAATCGATGAGCATTTTCTTGCTGCGTTAGAACACGGATTGCCAGATTGTGCTGGCGTGGCATTAGGCTTTGATCGTTTAGTCATGCTTGCCATTAAGGCCGCGCATATCGCTGATGTCATAAGCTTTGATTTTTCGCGAGTGTGATTTTAATCTAGATTGACATAATGAAGGTATCACGATGGCCAAACTTTATTTTTATTATTCTGCTATGAATGCAGGCAAAACAACCGTGTTATTGCAATCCTCCTACAATTATCAAGAAAGAGGCATGGATACATTATTATTTACCCCTCTCATCGATAACCGCTATGAAACTGGAAAAATTTATTCGCGGATTGGCCTACATGCCACTGCTATTTCTTTTGATAAAGATTTTAATTTTTTTGAACACACTAAACACCAAATGAAGAACAATCCTAAGTTAAAATGTGTTCTCATTGATGAAGCTCAATTTCTAACAAAAAAACAAGTGACTGAATTAACTAATATTGTCGATCAATTAACTATTCCCGTTTTAGCTTATGGCTTACGCAGTGATTTTCGCGGCGAACCTTTTGAAGGCAGCCAATATTTATTAATTTGGGCCGATAATTTAATTGAAATTAAAACTATTTGTCATTGTGGTCGCAAAGCTATTATGAATGCTCGCATAGATGTTCAAGGCCATATCATTAAAACGGGAGAACAAGTTCAAATTGGCGGAAATGAAAGTTACATATCGATGTGTAGAAAACATTTTAACGCGAGTATTGTTTAAGCTTACAGAGCCAAGTTACATTTTTGTATAGACTACTTGACATTTTGTCGTTTATAAACGACAATTAACTATGCGTAAAAATAATCATAAAATTTTAAGGAATTATGTAACCCCTTCAGGGAAAGTTCCATTTTTGGAATGGTTAAATAGCATAAAAGATCAAAGTACACGTCTTAGAATCAGGCGTCGTTTAGATCGGCTTGAATTAGGTAACTTGGGTGATTGTGAACCGGTTGGTGAAGGGGTATCGGAGTTAAGGCTATTTTTTGGATCAGGTTATCGAATTTACTTCGCAGAGCAAGATGAGGTGATAATCATATTACTTTGTGGAGGCGATAAGGGTAGTCAAAAGAAAGATATCAAGACAGCCAAAACGTATTGGCATGAATTGAAGGAGAGGAGCGATGAGTAAAACGAAAATTTTGAAAAATACGAAAAGTTATCATGATGAATTGATCAAATCTCTTAAAAAGCCTAAAGAAGCAGATTTGTATTTGCGCATTGCAATGGAAGAATACCATGAAGATGGCGATGCAGAAGCTCTTCTTGTCGCATTGTGCAATATTGCAGAAGCTAGAGGTGGAATAGGTCAGTTAGCTAAAAAAACTCATTTAAATCGTCAAAATCTTTATAATGTACTTTCTAAAAAAGGGAATCCTACACTTGATACATTCGATTTAATTCTGAAAGGATTAGGATATAGATTAGCAATTCAACCTGATGAAGTGAGAAAAACAGGATAAGTTTAAGTTACATAT
>MGXW01000023.1:17563-19118 GCA_001801495.1 Gammaproteobacteria bacterium RIFCSPHIGHO2_12_FULL_37_34 | reverse complement strand
GTCGATCACCTGTAGGAAGATTTACCAATGGTTATGCGTGGAGCGATCATCTTAGTGCTATGTTTGCTAATGAGTTTACTCTTCGACAATTAAAGAAAAGAAAGCATTTTGTAGATGTTACTGATATGAGTGATGCCATTATTACAGATGAGCACAAGATCAAAGAGCATGTTGATCATGCTTATTCTTTGAGTAATGATTTATCTATCCACTATCAAAATCGGAATTTTATTAGAAGTTATGATGAGGGCGGCTTAACTGCTCACGATTATAGCTGGACATTAAGTAATAGCATCAGCCGATTTTTTACCCGATTAATTGTATCCACGTTAGCAGCAAAGCGTAGAGATTTATTAGCTTACGACCATCAATATAAGGTAGCTCAAAAACGCAAAGCAGAAACATTAATCATTGAATGGTCGGGAGCCAATGATTTAATTACAGTTAATGCAAGGCCCTCTAAAGAAGAAGTTGATAAAGCCATTAGAAATCGTATAGAAAATGCTAAAATGCTCATTCAAAATGGTTATCGACATGTTGTTTTATTTAATTTGCCCGATCTTTCTCTTACACCACGTTATCAAAGAAAAAATTTAGCAGAGCAAGCAAACGCGAAGGAATGGTCTAACTATTTCAATGCGCAATTGGCAATTGCTTGTGAAAAACTTGCTGATGAAAATAAAGATCTTGGATGTTCTATTAATGTGTTTGATATTAATGCAGAATTTAAGAAGATTTATGAGCATCCAGCTGAATATGGGTTTAAAGAAGATAAACTTAAGCAACCTTATTTACAATCACCAGATTTCAAAATTAAAAAAGATGGTACTTCGCCAGCTACGGGGTATTTATTTTGGGATGATGTCCATCCAACTGCTGATACACATGTAAAGCTTGCCGAGAAGTTTTTTGATTGGTGCAAAAATCAATATAATGTTCTTATGCCAGAATCAAATAATAAAAATTATCGTCAACAATTTCGAAAAATCGAAAATTGTGAGCAACAAGTGGTAATGAAGCATTAATGAAAAAATTTTAAAAGAGAGACAATCAATGCTGCTTGGGCAAGTGAAATTCCGAATACCCATTTAATGATATCTGCTTTTGTTTCCGCCAGTTTCATGTATGTTTCATTGCGCAAATTATCGATTTTTGCATCAAGCTGAGTACGCACATTATCGATTTTTGTGTCGAGCTGAGTATATACATTATCGATTTTTGCATCAAGCTGAGTACGCACATTATCGATTTTTGTATCGAGCTGAGTACGCACATTATCGATTTTTGTATCGAGCTGAGTATACACATGATCGATTTTATTGCATAAAACAAGGAAACCATCATTTGCATCCTGTTTGGTTGGAAAATTCCCTTCCAATACGTCAACTAACGCTTCGGCATGAGCTTCTGCTTGTCGCGCTTCAACGCCATGGGCTTCTAATTTTTTAGCATAAGCTAATGTATCAAATGGTACGGTTTTAACCATTTCACCCTCTTTTTTTGACATCATTCTTAGTATATCTCCTTTTTTAGGATATGAATAGAACTAGTGGTT